>JBMOHO010000245.1:0-6118 GCA_049317805.1 Saprospiraceae bacterium | reverse complement strand
CGAAAACGGATTTTTTGTTTGTCGGTGCCAATGGAAAGATGGAGATGGAGCGGGTGCCCAAGGCGGGCTACCGCATCGAAGGACTGAACATTGCAGGCTTCCACCGGCCGATGAATGCTCAAAATGCATGGCGCAATTTATCGTTTCCGTACAAGCTCATCACCAGCATGTGGCGTGCCAAATCGCTTGTGCGCCGTTTTGCCCCTGATGTGGTGGTGGGCACCGGTGGTTACGTTTCCGGCCCAGTGGTGCGTGCCGCCCAACGCATGGGTATACCCACCCTTATTCAGGAACAGAATTCTCATGCAGGTGTGACCAATAAATTGTTGGGCCAAAAGGCCAACCTGATTTGTGTGGCTTACGACGGCATGGAAGCCTATTTTCCGGCAAAGCGCATCGCTTTTACCGGTAATCCGGTTCGGCAGGATCTGGTTAACATTGATAACCTGCGCGAAGAGGGCCT
Source organism: Saprospiraceae bacterium (assembly GCA_049317805.1). Taxonomy (GTDB): domain Bacteria; phylum Bacteroidota; class Bacteroidia; order Chitinophagales; family Saprospiraceae; genus M3007. The sequence continues at coordinate 5,655 of JBMOHO010000245.1, read as the reverse complement.
CCGCCATTTTGGCCTCGATCCCGAAAAGAAAACCATGGTGGTGTTGGGCGGCAGCCTTGGCGCCCGCACCCTAAACCAGGCCATGATGGCGGGCACTGCCCTGCTGGCTGAACAACCCGAACTGCAAGTCATCTGGCAATGTGGCAGCTTTTACAGCCATGCCTGCGGCCAGTCAGATACCGCCAGGTTGCCAAATGTACAGGTGCACGCGTTCATTGACCGCATGGATCTGTTGTATGCCGTGTCCGACGTGATCGTGTCGCGCGCAGGGGCCCTCAGCATTTCCGAGTTGTGCCTGGTGGCTCGTCCTGTGGTTTTGGTGCCTTCTCCCAATGTGGCCGAGGACCACCAGACCAAAAACGCGCTTTCCTTAGTGGAAAAAGGCGCTGCCCGGTTGGTGCGCGACGCCGACGCCGAGGCTCAAATGCTTACCGAGGTGTTGCACGTGCTGCACAATGAATCGCTGGCCTTCAGCCTCACCGAATCGATCCGCCAACTGGCGCGCCCGCATGCTGCTCAACAGATCGCCAAGGCCATTGAAGCACTCACAGGCGACATCAGTTCCAAAAAGCCTAAAAAGAAAAAAGACAAGACCATTCGCGTAACCAAACAACAATTGAGAGACGAGTGGCCTGAAATTATCCAAAAAACACGCAAAATACAATGAAAACCGCGTATTTCATCGGCATTGGCGGCATCGGCATGTCTGCACTGGCCCGCTACTACCAGCGGCAAGGCGCAGCCATATACGGCTATGACCGCACGGCAACGGAGCTGACCCGCACGCTGGAGCGCGAGGGCATGCACATCCATTACGACGATGATGTACGCCACATTCCGGAGGGGGTAGAATTGGTGGTGTACACCCCGGCTGTGCCCGCTCACCACAGCGAGTTGCAGTGGTTCCGCCAAAACGGTTACCCGGTGCTCAAGCGCGCCGAAGTGTTGGGCCGCATCAGCCGCGAAAAACGCGCCGTGGCGGTGGCCGGTACCCATGGCAAAACGACGACATCCAGTTTGGTGGCCCACCTGTTGCGCGCAGGCGGCGTGGATGCTACGGCTTTCATCGGCGGGTTGGCCCTCAACATCGGGGGTAATTACGCAGAGGGCAGCAGTGACTGGGTGGTGGTGGAGGCCGACGAATTTGACCGCAGCTTCCTGCACTTGCACCCGGAAGTGGCCATATTGAACAGCGTAGACCCTGATCACCTCGATATTTACGGCACGCCGGAGGCCCTGCGCGACAGTTATGCGCAATTTGCCTCGCAGGTAGATCCGAATGGTTTGTTGTTGATGCAGGCCGACATCCATTTGCCAAAAGCACCCCATGCGCGCACTTTTGGCATTGAAAAAGGCGATTATCGCGCAACCGCACTCCGTGTGGAAGCCGGTTGGATGGTGTTTGATTTGCACACGCCCGAGCACCATTTTGAGGGCCTGCGCATGGCTTTTCCGGGCATTTACAATGTGTCCAATGCCACAGCGGCCATTGCAGCAGCCCTGTATGTGGGTGTGTTGCCCGAACGCATTGCGCCGGCACTGGCCACGTACAGCGGGGTTCGCCGCCGCTTCGAATTTGTGTTGCGCACCGAACCTGTGGTGTTTATCGACGACTATGCGCACCATCCGGAAGAGTTAAACTCGGTGATTCAGGCTGTGCGCACCTTGTACCCGGAGCGTACACTCACGGGCGTTTTTCAGCCACACCTGTTCAGCCGCACGCGCGATTTTGCGGACGGTTTTGCTGCAGCGCTGGATCGTTTGGACAGCGCCCTGTTGCTCGATATTTATCCGGCCCGTGAAGAGCCCATGCCCGGGGTCACAAGCCGGATGATCCTCGATCGGATGACCTTGGCCGACCGGCAGTTGATTTCCAAGGCTGAACTGCCCGAAGAGATTACCCGCCGCCGTCCGGAATTATTGATGACCCTTGGGGCGGGCGACATAGATGCCTTGGTGCACCCATTGGCCGAAACCCTAAAAACAGTGATGTCATGCTAAAACTACCTGATTTCGTGAGCAAACCGTTGCGGTACGACCGCATCAGTTGGGTTGTGTTCCTGTTCATTATAGTGGCGTTGCTGGTATCGGCTGTTACCCGCAAGCTCGACAGTTTTGCCGAAGGCATGACCGTCACGATCACGCCTTTGCCAGGCGGTGAAAAACTGATCAACGATTCCGATGTGCGCCAATTGCTGTTGGAGTCGTTTGGCAATTCATTGGAAGGAACCGAATTGCGCCGTTTGGAAGTAGAGCGGATGGAACGCGTGCTGGAGGCCGACCCGTTTGTGGCCGATGCCGATGCATACATAGACCAGCACAACAAACTGCATTTGCGCATAGTGCAGCGCGAACCGATGGTGCGCATCCTGGATGCACAGGGCGGAAATTATTATTTGGATGCGGAGGGGAACAAAATGCCCGCTTCCAGGCATTTTACGGCAAGGGTAATGGTGGCTACCGGCAACATTGCGCCATATGCCGACGACTTTTTGGAGAAATCGCGCAACAGTTTAAAAGATGTGTACCTGTTGTCCAAGAAACTGTACACCGACGAGGTGTGGAGCCGTTTTGTGCAGCAAATACACGTCAACAACGCTGGCGAGCTGGTGATGGTGCCATTGATAGGCGATCAAACCATTGTGCTGGGCAGTGCGCGCAATTTGGACGACAAACTGCGCCGACTCAAAATATTTTACCAGGAAGGCATGCCGCACAGCGGCTGGAAAACATACAACAGCTTGAATGTCAAATACGAAGGACAAGTTGTTTGCCGCAAATAACGAAAAATTGAAACCCATATTTCCCACACACAATTTTTGCACATGATGACCGAATTTATTTCACAGTCCCACGACGTCGTTGTTGCGCTTGACATTGGCACCACCAAAGTATGCTGTTTAGCAGGGCGCAGGAATGCACACGGAAAACTCGAGATCCTTGGCGTTGGAAAAGTTGACAGCGTAGGCGTACTCCGCGGCGTAGTCAGCAACATTGAAAAAACCGTCAGCGCCATTCGAGAGGCCGTAGACCTGGCCCAGCGACAAGCCAAAATGCAGTTCCGCGTGGTGCATGTCGGCATTGCCGGACAGCACATCAAAAGCCTGCAGCACCGGGGCATCCTCACCCGCGAGAGCGAACACATGGAAATTGAGGGCCGCGACATCGACCGCCTGGTCAATGACATGTTCAAACTCGTGTTGCCTCCGGGCGACAAGATCATCCACGTGTTCCCGCAAGAATTCACGGTAGACAACGAACAGGGCATCTCCGATCCGGTCGGCATGTGCGGCGTGCGCCTCGAGGCGAATTTCCACATCATCACGGGTCAGATCACGGCCATCAACAACATTTTCCGTTGCGTGGAAAAAGCCGGACTCAAGGTGGCTGAACTCACCCTGGAGCCCCTCGCCAGCGCCGACGCAGTGTTGTCTGAAGAAGAAAAACAGGCCGGTGTGGCTTTGGTCGACATTGGCGGCGGCACCACCGACATCACCATTTTCCAGGAGGGCATCATTCGGCACACGGCAGTCATTCCTTTTGGCGGCAACGTGATTACAGCCGACATCCGCGAAGGATGCACCGTCATGCAGCCTCAGGCCGAAAAACTGAAAGTCAAATTTGGCTCCGCTTTGGCCAATGAAGTCTACGACAACCGCATCATCACCATCCCCGGACTGAAAGGGCGTGAGCACAAGGAAATCAGCGAGAAAAACCTCGCCCGCATCATCCAGGCGCGCATGGAAGAAATCCTGGACTATGTGCTTTGGGAAATCCGCCGCAGCGGGTACGAGCGCAAGCTCATCGGTGGCGTAGTGCTCACCGGCGGCGGTGCTTTGCTGGCCCATGCCGACAAACTGACCGAGTTCCACACCGGCATGGCCTGTCGCATTGGCATGCCTGTAGAAAACCTGGCGCACGGCTACCACGAAAAAGTGTCGAGCCCCATTTACAGCACCGGCATCGGGCTGTTGTTGCGGGGGCTGGAGGACCTGAATGCCGTACCACAAAACAACCACACCGACAAAAACGACTCGGAGCCCAAAGCGCCCTCGAACGTGTCGGAAGAGAAATCGCCTTCGTGGCTGGAGAATGTATTCCGGAAAACCAAAGAATGGTTTGAAGCCGAACCCGACCTGGATTTTGAAAAATCGCGTTAACCCACACCCCTCACCTAAAATAGAAACATCATGTTGTTCGATTTGCCGAAGGACGAACCGTCCATCATCAAAATCATCGGTGTAGGCGGCGGTGGCAGCAACGCCGTCACGTACATGTACAAACAGGGCATCGTTGGCGTGGATTACGCCATTTGCAACACCGACGCTCAGGCCATGGAGCTTAGCCCGGTGCCCATGAAAATAGCCCTTGGGCATCACCTCACCGAAGGCCGCGGTGCCGGCAGCAAACCCTCTGTGGGCAAACAGGCCTGCATTGACAGCCTCGACGAGATCAAGTCGTTTTTGGACGACGGCACCAAAATGGTGTTCATCACTGCCGGCATGGGCGGTGGCACCGGCACTGGCGCAGCGCCCATTCTGGCCAAAGCGGCACAGGAAATGGGCATCCTGACGGTGGGCATTGTCACCCTCCCGTTCGGTTTCGAAGGGCGCGTACGCGTAAGCAACGGCATGGAAGGGCTGGAGGAGTTGCGCCGCAATGTGGACTGCCTTGTGGTGATCAGCAACGACAAACTGCGCGATATTTTCGGCAACCTGTCCATCTCACAGGCCTTCTCCCAAGCCGACAATATCCTGTGTACCGCCGCCAAAGGCATCGCCGAAATCATCACGGTGCCCGGTTATGTGAACGTCGACTTTGAAGACGTGAACACCGTCATGCGCGGCTCCGGTGTGGCCATCATGGGCACTGCTGCGGCCGAGGGCGACAACCGAGCCTTGCGGGCTACCGACGAGGCCCTGAACTCGCCGCTGCTGGAAGACAACAACATCCGTGGCGCGCAAAACATCCTGGTGAACATCACTTCGGGCGGCAAAGAAGCCACCATGGACGAGATTTTCCAGATCACCGAGTTTGTCCAAAAAGAAGCTGGCGAAGGCGCAAACCTCATCTGGGGCAACTGTTTCGATGAACGCCTCGGTGAAAAAATTGCCGTGACGGTCATCGCCACGGGTTTTGACTCGCCCGAGCGCCGCAAAACCATTCCGCAACCCAACAAACAAACTGCGCGTACCCCGCCATCGCCCGAGCGCCGCAACCTGCATCTGGACGACGACGCGCCGACCAATACGCCACCGCGCCCGACGATTTCCAGCATCTTGTCTGACGCTGAACCGTTTGTAGAAGAAGAAAAAGCCGCCAAATCGGTGGAATTTGACTTCAACGACATCCGGGAATCGGTGGACAAATTCCGTGGCCACTCGTCCATTTACGACGAGCCGTTTGTGCGGCCCATTGCGGACGACGTGAGTCCGGAAGAACGCCGCCGCCGCCTGGAAGAGGCCCAGCGCCGCCGCGAGGAAATCCGCAACCGGCCGATCAACGTGGTGCGCCTGAGCAGTCCGCAAACGATCATCGACCTGGAAAGCCAGCCAGCTTACCTGCGCAGAAACGTGCACTTAGACGATGTGCCCGATGCCGCTGAGCACGGTATGTCGCCCTGGACCATTTCCATTGAAGACGAAACAGAAATTA
>JBMOHO010000244.1:0-6143 GCA_049317805.1 Saprospiraceae bacterium | reverse complement strand
GATCATTGTGCCGGTTTTGATATAAAATTTCTAAAACATGATCAAAAACGTGTTGTTCGATTTGGGAAACGTGTTGTTCGACCTGGATTTAAGCCGGATCGACACAGGGTTCAGGCAACTGATGGGCGCATCGTACGATCAAGTGCGGGATCAATTGGTGGCCCAGCGGTTTTTTAACCTGTACGAAACCGGCGGCATCAGCACGGAGGAATTTGTGCACACGTTGAGCCACGCTGTGGAGCCAGCGCTGTCGCCGGAGTCGGTAGTGGAAGTGTGGAATTCCATATTTTTGGATTTTCCGAAAGCCCGGCTCGATATGCTGCTCCAGCTTCGCCAAACCCATTCGGTGTTTCTGCTCAGCAACATCAACGAGCTGCATGCCGACTGGATAGACGACTACATGCTGCGCACCCACGGCCTGTCAGACTACCGGGCGCTGTACTTCGACGGCGCGTACTACTCACACCTCATTCGGCTGCGCAAACCAGACGCCGACGCGTTTGAATACGTCTTGGCCGACGCCGAAATGGATCCACGGGAAACGGTTTTCATCGATGATGTGCCGGAAAATGTGGCGGGCGCAGAGGCGGTGGGCATGCGCGCACTGTGGAAGTCGCCGGAGGTAGATGTGGCGCAGCTGATTATGGGTTACCTGGCAGGCGATGTAAGGTAAGTTTAGTTTTGGGGGGTAAGCCCACCTCACATCCCATCCCAATCAAACCACACCTTCGTAAAATCCCGTTTCAGCAAGTCTGCCTCCCGGATGAAGAAGTGCCCCACCCCGGTGTCGCCCCACATCAAATCCATGGGCTGGTCGGAGTCTAACTGGAACAGCAGCAGCATGGGGTCGTCGGCACTGCGCGGGTCGTCCTGGGTGAAATACGCGTAACCGCCCAATTTGTGTCCTTGTGCGCTCACCGCTTTGTCGTATTCCTCCAGCACACGCCACGCTTCGGCGCCGAACTGCTGGAAAAAATCCTGCCCGAACGCCTCCCAGAACCGGTAATCGCTCACGGGTGCCACTTCTTCGGCGCGTTCGAACTGCAAGGGAAACGAGCGTTCTGGGTGGTGGGGCAGCTCGTCGGCCTGGCGGTCGGTGGGGAAATCGTGGCGCAAGGCCGCCGTGTCGTGGGTCACCTCCGGGAAAAACAGCACCCGAAAATGGTCGGGCGTGGTTCCTTCCTCGAAGTTCATGCCGTACAGGTCGTCGTCGTAAATGAAAAAGCCGAGCAAACCCGATTCCGGAAACCCGGGCAGCGGCGGCATGTCAGCAAAGTTGATTTGGGCGAGGAAAAACAGTTCGCGGCCATCGAGGGCCGACGGTATGGGGAAGTCTTTCGGCAGGTAGGGGTGGCCGCCCACTTTGCTTTCCCACAGTTGGGTCGGCCGCGCGGCGGTAGCTTGTACGCGGACGAAGGGCGTGTTGGTGGCGGCTATGCGTTGGCGGTGGGGTTCCAGCGCGGCGGGGAGGGTTAATGCCATGACATTTGTTTTTGCAAATGTAATGCAGTATTTTTGTACAAAAATAAGATGACCACAAAAGCAGCCTTTCCGATGAGCGCGATGGAACGCGCAGCACTGGGGCCCGACTTGTTCCGGACGCAGGCGTCGTGGGATGAATACTGGTCATTGCTCGGTGCTTGCGCGTACAGGGTGGAATATCAAAACGGCGAAATCATCAGCATGAGCTATGAAAACGACAAACACAGCGTACTGACAAGTCGATTCGACTTCTTATTTCAACTGTACTTTACAGGAGCACAATTTTTTCCGTTCAACGCCAATCGTCCGTTGTACATAGAAGCCTGTGAGGCGGTATTTAACCCCGACGCTTCGGTGGTGATTGCGCCCCGGTCATTGTACGAATATCAAAAAGGGCTCAATGCGGAAACAACTCCTCTGGTCGTCGTGGAGGTGTTGTCCCCTTCCACGCGGGAGCGCGACTGGACGGAAAAGCTGCCGTGTTACAAGCAAATACCAACCCTGAATACGATCATATATGCGGAAAGCGACCTCCCGCTGTTGTATTGTTTTCAGCGAATGGACAACGGTGTTTGGGAAGGCAGTATTTTGGATTCCCCGGAGCACACCTTTCCACTCCATGGCCAGTTGGTAAGCATTGGAGCGGTGTATCATCGGGCGTTGTAGGGGCGTGCGTCACCCCATCAATTCCTCCAGTTTTCCCAAATACACATTTTCTTTTGCCCGCATGATGGTGGCCTCTTCCGGCGTTTTGTCGCCATAACCGGCCAGGTGCAGGAGTCCGTGCACCATCACGCGGGCCAGTTCGAGTGGAAAATCAACATTCAGTTCCCGAGCATTGTCGGCCACCCGCTCAGTGCTGATGTACACGTCGCCAAAAATGCCTTGTTCCGCTTCACCGTGCGGGAAGGTGATCACGTCGGTATAAAAGTCGTGTTGAAGGTATTGTTGGTTGATGCGGAGCAGGTATTCGTCGGAGCAGAAGATATAGGTGAGTTCCAGCAGCTGTTTTTCCTCTGCGTCGGCCACATCGGCTAACCAGGTGCAGTAGGGCAGCTCGTCGGTGAATGGAGCGGGTACATCTTCGTAATGGAACACGATTTCGTCTTCCACCTGTTCGGCTTCCTCTGGTATGTTAGGGAAAAGCATTTAGAGCTTGAAGCGCATTTCGACCGTGCGGCCACCGTGGCTGAAACGGCACTCGTCGCTGAAACGGCGCATCAGGAAGATGCCTCGGCCTCCGCATTCGGTGATGCGTTCGGGGCAGGTGGGGTCGGGCACTTCGCCCGGGTTAAAGCCGGGGCCTTCGTCGGAAACTTTGATGGAAAGGGCGTCGTTGAGCCGACGCAGGGAGATGGAAACCTGTTTGCTGCAATCGCTGCGGTTGCCGTGCAGGATGGCGTTGGTGACTGCTTCCGTGAGGGACAATAAGATGTTACCGTGTACTTCTGGGCAAAGGTTGAATCGTTGTGCAAGAACGTTGACAAACGGTTCAACTTGGTTTACATTCTGTAGGTCTGACGGGAGGGTCAGACGGGAATTGACGTCGCTCATTCGCAAGGGTTGGTTTGACACTGACTGTACCACTGATAAAATTGTCGTGCAGTTTTGGTTCTCCGGGGGCTTGCGCGACCTCAAAGCCTCCTGACGGGCGGCTCAAAGATCCTGCTGTTTATACGGGATTAGACCAGTACCAACGGACGCTGATGCGGCGCGTTGGATGCGAATGTTCATGGGTGGGGATTAAATTTAGTGCAAATTAAGGTTTTTTTAAGACACCGCGCAAGGGGGTGTGCCAAAAAAGTTCCAAACACTACCGGTTTTGGGGTGTATTTTAGACCAAATGGTCGCTTGCCGGGCGAAAAATTGTGTGTTTCTTTGCACTGCTCTATGTGGTCGCGCTTTTACATCCCGCTTTTGCTCCTTTTTACCGGGCCTGACCTCTCTGCCCAGGAGGTGCCGTTGATCCGACATTTTTCGCCCTCGGACTACCGGGCGCAGAACCAAAACTGGTCGCTGGCACAATCCGAACAAGCCAGCTGGATGTATGCCGGCAACAACCGGGGCCTGCTGGAGTTTGACGGGTCGCGCTGGAGCATTTTCTCCATGCCCGAAAACCAGACGGTGCGGGCGGTGGCCGTCGGCAAGCACGGCGAGGTGTTTTGCGGCGGCTTTGCCGAGTTTGGTTGCTGGAAAACCGATGAAAACGGGCGTTTTGCGTACCAATCGCTGAGCAAGGGCATTCAAGCCCAACATTTAGACAAGGAGGAAATCTGGCACATTTTAATTGCCAACGACTTTGTGCTTTTTCAATCGTTTTCCACCATTTACAAATACGACTACCAGAAAGTCACCATCCTGCAACCGCCCGGTGCCATCATGTTCGTCAGGCAAGTGCAAGGCCGGATACTGGCACCCGTGATCGGGCGGGGCATTTATGAATTGTTGCCCGACAACACCTTCCGCCTGCTGCCCGGCACCGAAATCCTGTCTGACGCCATCGTGCAGTTTATGGTACCCGATCCGCAGGGGGGCATCTGGGTGGGCACCACCAACCACGGCATGTACACGCTGGGGCCCGGTTACTGCCGAGCCTGGGATGGGCCGCTCAACAGCGCGTTTAAGCAGTATCAACTCAATAAGGCGGTCGCCTTGCGCCATGGCGGCTGGGCCATCGGCACCATCCTGAACGGCTTGTACATTTTAGATGCCCAGGGCCAGCTCCGATACCACATCAATTATGAAAACGGGCTTCAAAACAACACCGTACTGGCGCTGTGTGAAGACCGGGACGACAACTTGTGGGTGGGTCTCGACAAAGGCATTGACCTCGTGGCTTTGCGCGCGCCCATGACGGTTTTTTCAGACCAGGCGGGCATCATCGGTGCCGTGTACTCAGCGGCTCAATACAACGGACGCCTGTACGTGGGCACCAATCAGGGTGTTTTTGTGCGCAAAAACCAAACGTTTGAACTCGTCAAGGGCACACAGGGGCAGGTTTGGCAGTTGCAGGTGTTTGACCGGCAGTTGTTGTGCGGACACAATACAGGTACGTTTCAGATTGACGAGGGCATGGCCGTCAACATTTCAGACGTCACAGGAGGCTGGTGCATGGTGGCCATGCCTGACCGGCCCGACGTGCTCATCCAAAGCACGTACACCGGCTTGGTCGTTTTCAGGCGTTCGCCCGCGCGTGGCTGGGCCTATTCGCATAAAATTGACGGCTTTGGCGAGCCCCTGAAAAAAATCGCCTTTGATGCTGCCGGAAACCTCTGGGGCGTCCATCCGAACAAAGGGTTGTTCCGCTTTCGACTGGATGCCGACCTCCACAAAATCAACGAGTTTAAAACGTTTACCAGGGCCGACGGGCTGCCTTCTGATTATCAGCTCGATCTGGCCCCGCTCGGGCAGGAGCTGGTGCTCGACGCCCACACGCGCCCGCTCAATATTGTGGATTCATCGGGTCGGGTGCAGTTCAAACCGGTCGGCCACACGCTTTACCGGCACAAGTGGTTGCCAGGCAAAGGAACAGACTATTTTGCGGTAGACAGCAGCGGGGTGGTGCTGCACACGGACCAACAGGCTTTTCCGCTGCCGGTGGCACTCATTCCAAACTTTGAAAACATTGTGGCGCTCACCGACAGCCAATACCTGTTTTGCCAGGAAAGCGGGTACGTGCTGCTGGACAAAAACAGCCTGCCCGACCGCTTCCATGATGTGTCGGGCGCTTGTGCCATCCGTTGGATAGAAGGGGCAAACGGACAAGTGATCTTGCCCGACAACCGCGAACGCGTGTTTCCATACAACCAGAATAACCTGACCATTCATTTTGCGGCACCCTTTTTTGAGCGCTCTCCAATGTTTTCCTGGCGGCTCGACGGCTTATCAGACAACTGGTCGCCCATGCAGCCCAACCCGGAAAAAGAATTCATCAACCTTCCGCCCGGCCAGTACCGGTTTCGGGTGCGCTCCAACATTGGTGGCGACGAAGCCTCGGTGGCGTTTCGCATTGCCACGCCCTGGTACCGCTCCTGGTGGGCTTTTGGGTTGTTGACCGTGCTGTTCCTGTCTGTTTTTGCCCTGATTGAACGGTTTAGCCAAATGCGCCTCGTCCGCCAGCAGGCACGCCTGGAAGAAGACAAACAAATGGAGCTGAGTCGGCAACGCCTGAGCGCCGAACGGGAAAAACTGACCCTGGAAGTAGACACCAAAAGCCGTGAACTCAGCAATGCCGCCCTCAACCTGATCCGAAAAAACGAAGCATTGCAGCACCTGCGCAACGAACTGCTGAACGCCGGAAACGACGCCAAGGCCCTGGGAAAAATGGCGCGCATGATAGACGCCCATTTGGAAGGAGATCACGACTGGGAGGTTTTTCAGGAATCGTTTAATCAGGTGCACGACGATTTTTTCAAACGCCTCACGCAAGCCTATGCAGACCTCACTCCCGGCGACCTGCGGCTGGCGGCTTACCTCAAAATGAACCTCTCTTCCAAGGAAATTGCGCCCTTGCTCAACATTTCCATACGCGGGGTGGAAAACAAACGCTACCGGCTGCGCAAAAAAATAGGCCTGCCCGAAGACGCCAACCTCACCGAGTTTATCATGGGCTTTTAAACCATCCGGCCCTGATCCTTCCAAAACAACCGTCCATTTTTCCT
>JBMOHO010000243.1:0-6185 GCA_049317805.1 Saprospiraceae bacterium | reverse complement strand
AAGAGTTCAGAATTGATGGTGCCTTCGGGTATGGCACCGCAGTTGACGGCGATAAAATCGCTGTGTTTGCGGGCACTGAGCGCGTGGATGATTTTGGAAAACGCCTCTTTGCCCACACCGCTCTCGCCGGTGATGAGCACCGTGAGGTCGGTAGGGGCCACGCGTACGGCCGTGTCTAAAGCAGCATCGAGCTGAGCCGAGACGCCAACAATGCCGAAACGGGCTTTTATGGATTGGAGATTGGTCATTTATTGTCTGGTTCTGCAGCCGCCCGTGGGTTAAGGGGAATGCCAAAGCCAATGCGGAATGCCCAGCGAGTGTTATTAAAAGCGGCTATTTCTGCATCGCTGGATTTTTGCTGACTATCGCTAATTGCAGGGTTTTCTGACACATAATAATTGTATTGGAATTTGAAGGGGCTGTAATCAAAGCCCGCATCCAGCAGTAAAAAATTAAAAATGATTACGTTATAGTGGAAGGTGCCTCCCGCTTCCAGGCCTATACTGTATCCGTGTTCCGGATAGTAAAAGGATTGCCTTGGCTTGAAACGAAAATGGTCGTAGCTTATAGCACCTATTAAGCCTAAGTAAAAACGGCTGTTTTGCGCCTGTTTATTCAGCAGATACCGTTGCTCAAACTGACCAGCGAGTCGGTAGTTGAAGCTGTTACCGGCATGAATAAACGGTTCTGGGAAGACCTGGATGGTATCGCTCAGGAAATCGGCTACCTGATCCTTTAAAAAAGAAAACCCAATGCCCCACTCCTGCACATTTTTTTTGGGCGTTTGGTACGCGTAGGCGATCCAAAATCCGGGTTTACCTATCCTTTGCAAGGGGAAGACAACGCCGGTATCCGTATTTAACTGGGCAAGAGGATACCGAATTGTTCCCATTTCGGGGCCAAAATAGGCTTTGATGTGGCGCTCTTGCGCCTGTGCCTGTGTATACAGACCAAGGAGGAGGGCACAAACCAAGACCGGCTTAAATGTATGTTTCATGCGTTCAAGTGTTTAAGTCGCCATTTCTCCGAGAAGGGTTGCGCTGGTAGCATCTTTCACCCGTACCTGTACATAATCACCCGGTTTCACCCCTGCTGCTTTGGGAAAAACCAGCATTTTGTTTTGGGTGTTGCGGCCGCAAAAATCCTGGTCGCTTTTGCGGGAATCGCCTTCTACCAGCACTTCAAAGGTTTTGCCGATGTCGGCCTTGTTGTGTTGCAGGCTGACCATGTTTTGCAGCCGGATGATTTCGTTGAGGCGGCGTTTTTTGACTTCGAGGGGTATGTCGTCGGGGTATTTGCGGGCAGCAAGGGTGCCGGGCCGCTCTGAATAGTAGAACATGTACGACATGGAGTACCTGGCCCATGCTACCATGCTCAGGGTGTCCTGGTGTTCGTCTTCGGTTTCGGTGCAAAAGCCGGCGATGATGTCTGAAGACACCGCGCAATCTGGCAAAATGCGGCGAATGGCTTCTATGCGCCCCATGTACCAGTCCCGGTCGTAGGTGCGGTTCATGAGCTCGAGCACGCGGCTGTTGCCCGACTGCACCGGCAGGTGGATGTATTTGCAAATGTTGTTGCGCCGAGCCATGGTGTGCAGCACCTCATCGGTCATGTCTTTGGGGTGGCTGGTGCTGAAACGCACGCGGAGCATGGGCGATACAAGCGCCACCATCTCCAGCAGGTGGTCAAAAGTCAGGCGCTCGCCGGTTTCCGGATTTTCCCATTTGTAGGAGTCCACGTTTTGGCCCAGGAGGGTCACCTCGCGGTAGCCCTGGTGAAACAGGGCCGTGGCTTCGGCCACAATGCTGAATGCATCGCGCGAGCGTTCGCGGCCACGGGTGAAAGGCACCACGCAAAAAGAGCACATGTTGTCGCAACCGCGCATGATGCTGATGAACGCCGAAATGCCGTTGCTGTTGAGGCGCACAGGACTGATGTCGGCGTATGTTTCTTCGCGGCTGAGCAGCACGTTTACGGTGCGGTCGCCTTCTTCAGCGCCACCAATCAGCGTGGGCAAATCCCGGTAGGCGTCGGGGCCAACTACGATGTCGACGAGTTGTTCTTCTTCCAGGAATTTCTTTTTCAGCCGTTCAGCCATGCAACCCAATACCCCGACCAATGTTCCGGGTCGATCGACTTTTATTTGCGCGAAGGCGCGCAGGCGTTTGCGCACGGTGTCTTCCGCTTTTTCACGGATGGAACAGGTGTTGATGAGGATGAGGTCGCTCTCTTCCACATTGCGGGTGGGCGCGTAACCGATATCGGCCAGGATGGAGGCCACGATTTCGCTGTCGCTGAAGTTCATCTGGCAGCCATAACTTTCTATGTAAAAGCGTTTGGCCGAAAGTGGTACGGGACGGTCAGTTACCGGCGAAAAGGCGCGGCCCTGCGCGGCTTCGTCGTGCGTATAAAGGTTATGTGGAGTGGCTAAATCTTCGTACATGTGTGGGAGTGCGCGTATGCGGGATGCAAAGGTAAGCAGTTTAGTGAATATGTCAAAATGGCAGTAGGGAAATTCGTCCTAAGAGTATACCCGTATGAAAAATAATTTCTGCCACCATGTCACTTCCATTACCTCCAAAAAACCATCATCCGCCCCGCAACGACTCATGTACTGCTGCAATTTCTTAAAAGTCATGTCGCTATGGAACAGTGGCACCCTGATGCTGCGCATCGCCCAATCGTCTAACAACAGGCGTTGACCATTTTCGTAAGCCATTTGCTCCCAGTTCGACACACAATTCGGTTTTTGGGTGCCGCACACGAAAGTGGCCTCCGCTTGCGTATTGTTGTACAAATGCCACCCAAACACCCTGGGCAAACCCGGCATCACAGGCGACAAAAACAACCACACCGCAAATGCTTTTGCAAATGTTGTATTTATACGGTAGTAATCATTTTTTGGGCCAAAAACATACCAAACAGTGATCATCATCGCCACATTCCAGGGCATCACCACGCTGTTCCAGTCCAGACCAAGCGGACTCAGCACCAGCATGATCCAAATGTGCATCAGCATTGCCGCCCATAAGCCCACCTGCCGGGTTTTAGGCCACCACAACAACGGACCCAAAAGTGCCTCCCCCACAGCCGCCACATAACCCAACGCCGGCATGCCAAAAGGCTTTGTGAGGGCAAAAGCACCGCAAAACCAGGGGAAATTATCCTCTGTAAACCAGGGCGTGAACTTGTGCAGCCCTCCCCAAACATACACCGCTCCGATCAACAAGGCCAAAGGCGTCTTGTCTGCCCGACCCCAGGCCAACGCCCCAAATGCCAATGCGTACCAATACACCCAGGGCTGCAAACGGTTGAGGTCAAACAGCACGCTGCACGCCAGCGACGCCACCAGTGCCCCTAACACAAACTTGTGTTCCGGAAAGCACAAGGCTGCCACCGCCAACATGCCCGGCAACCAGCCAGTCATCCACCACAGTCCTTGCTCCGGAAAAAATGCTTCTCCCCACAACGGCACTGCCGGCACTGCGCCCACTGCCCGAAAGGCCCAAAGCGGGTAACTGAGCGCCATTTGAAACAACAAGCAACACACGAGCAAACGCACCGCTGTACGGACCGGAAAATTTTTCACAAAAAACATCTTTTGTTTTAAAAAAACCTAACTTACGACCCTAAAACAATACAGCTAAAAGACATCTATTCCAACACGGGTGTACCGCCCTTTATCTCAATTGTTTAAGCGTTGGTTTGTGGTTTGGAATAGCCTTTTTGCCTTTTAACAAGGCAAGTGTAAACCGCGCCAATACTTCCCTCGCCTGCGGTTCCTGCGGGTAAACGGTATTCAGATACACCACATAACCCGTTTTTCCTTTTTCAAGGCAATACAACGGTGCCGCAATGGCCTCATAGCCCAGCACCCGCAAATCGGCTATCCGGGTATCGGCCGCCAACCGATTGACAAACTGGTAATCGATCACCACCCAGCCAATTTGCTCAAATGCTTTGCACGGATCTTCAGGCTTCACAACAGCCCTTTCTACCTGCTCAAATTTGGTGGGTAAGCGCTTGGTGGGCTCATCATCTCTCGACAAATCGATGGTGGGCACATCTTCTTCCACCGCTTCTACAGATTGTTTAACGATGCCTCCCTGATACGGGATGGGTTCTCCGGTAATGACATACGGGTAGTCCTCCGGATTTCTGCCTTCGTATATGTTCCGGATATCCTGATAACTCATGTGCGCTTCCTCTCCTTTATAATGCGCCACCTCCCATCCAATGATGCCCGTAACCAGGATGGACAGGAAAAACACCCACTTTTGCGATTGATGGCCGGTCATAAACCGTTCAAACGCGGCATTGGAGTCGCTCAGCGGTTGTTGCATGGCCTGCCAAAGAAATTTTTTGGAGGGCTCCCAAACAAGATATTGCAAGGGCCTGATGATCTTGTTCACCAATACCTGGCCTTGAGAGGGCAGGGTAGGGCGCATGCCTTTTAACACCCGTGCATTTTGGGTGACCGCCTGGTACCATTGGTTTTGGGTGAACCATTCCACGATGCGGCGGTCTTTGCCATAAAAATCGAGTCGCGAGGGACTCACCAGCACCCGCACTTTGGCGTCGGCATCTACCACCGCCAGGCCAAATCCATTGTACGTGCTCTGTTCCCGCAACTCTATCATATACGGATCGAGGGGAGACGGGAAAACGTCGTCGCCCAGCACCACCCATTGGTCGTCGGCAAAATATTGTTTAAACTGCTCAATGGCGTAGATGTACCGGTATTTGCGCCAGCTGCGCATGGTAAAATACCAGAGTAAAAAGCCCATCAACCAGATGCCGAGCAGCATGCCCACATTGCCGGTCCATTTCAGCTCGACAAGCCAGCGAAGCCGCGTGGCATAAAATGCAGCGTACCCAAGCGCCATCACAACAGCACCAAACGCCGCACAGTCCCACAGGAAATACGCCACATTGAGGGTAAAACGCACTTCGTCCATGCGTTCACGGGAAGTGGCCTCGTAAGCACAGGTGAAAAACTTGCCGTTGGTCTGCCGAAAACGCAACATGCCATCGGCTACCAGACCTCCTTTGCCCACATTGTCCAGGCTGGCCTGAAAACTGTCGGGATCAATTTCATACCGATCCCGATAAAACGTTTTGAGGAACCCCACAAACGCGCGCTTGATGGCGTCTTCGGTGAGCAAAATGCGTACTGCAGGCAAATGAACGCCCGAAGGCAGTCCCGGAAAGCGGTTGTTGGATTCCATTCTAATGCAAAATTATACAGACCTTTGGAAGAAAAAAATGAAAACGTTCTTCTCCCTGTTTATTTGGGTGCTTATGTTTAGCGCTGTTGCCCACGCACAGTCCCCCACCACGCCAACAAAACCCACAAAGGTAGAAGCGCCTACACCGGCAAAATCGAATCTGGTGCGGTACAAATTGGGTGACGAACTGCACGTACACGCCAGAGCAGGACTTGCCCTGCGCCAAACACCCGGCGCGGCCGGTGCCAAAATCACCACCATTCCCTACGATCAATCCGTTGTCGTCATCGCATTACCGAGCGCCAATGGCCGCTACGTGGCAGAAAAATACGGTCCGTACGAAATAGTTGGTTACTGGCCTAAAGTGCGCATGGTTGACGGCACTGAAGGATACGCCTTCGATGGCTATTTGTCTGTATACCCGACCATGAAAGAAGACCCGGAAGACGGCATGGACTACGGCGACGCCTTTTACGGCATGATCTCCAAACGCAAAGGCCCTAAGCAGCCACTGACCGGCGTCGAACCCGGCATGGTGAACGAATATTCTTATTCCCAAGCGTTCGAAGACGGCACGGTGTACACCTCCAAATACTACGAAGGCGGTGCTACATACCTGTTTGACGTGCCCAAAGGCCGCCATACCGTACCAGAGTTGTTGGTGATGCTGCGCTCCTTTTTTTACCAAAAAGGCGTGGTAAAAACCGAATGGAAAGCAGACGAAAAACTGCTCCTGATCACCGAAAAAGAAGGTTATTCATACCTTGAAATCAAGGAGACAGCACAGGGTATCCACGTGGAATTCGCCGTCGCGGACTAGACAGTTTTGAGTTATGAGTTTTGAGTTTTGAGTGGGGGAAAAGGGCTTTCATTGTCTTCGATTAAATGCCTTATCGAGATGCTGAACAACTCAAAACTCAAAACTCAAAACTCATAACTCATAACTCAAAACTCATA
>JBMOHO010000242.1:0-6188 GCA_049317805.1 Saprospiraceae bacterium | reverse complement strand
GCCGAAGAAGAACACCTTGGCAACAGCCTGTCCAACTACGCCATCCGCGTCACCCGACAAGACGGCAGCACCGTAGCCTTGTTTCGGGGGGTAGCGTATCGGAAAAAAACGGAATGGAGTTAAGGAATGCTGAATACGGAGTGCGGAATGCGAAATTTATTTATACTTTTGTGGGTTAATGCTATAGTGTATGAAAGATTTGCTTACATGTTTTAAGTCTACGGGTTGTTGGGTGCTGTGTTTGTTGTTGGCTGGACCAATGGAAGTGCTTGCGCAGTCTTTGCGCCCCATGTCGTTGTCAGAAACGCTGACATTAGCCGTAGAGAACAGTGTGTCTCTTCAAAAAGCGCGCATTGACCGAAACTCGGTAGAACAAAAAATCCGCGAACGAAGGAGCGGGAGCCTGCCACAAATCAACGGCGCTGTCAACTTCGACTTTGTGCCCGAGCGCCCCACCCAATTTTGGCCCGGGGAGCTGTTTGGGGGCCAGGAAGGCGCTTACATTCCGGTTCAGATCAACCAGCCCTGGCAAACCGGCGCCATTGTGAACGTGAACCAGGTGTTGTATGACGAAGCGGCCCTGCGCATGGCCCCTGCAGCCCGGGTAAGCCGGTCATTGGCCGACTTGCTGGTCAAACGCGGCGAAGAGGAAGTGATTTTTTACACTGCAACCTTGTTTTATCAGATTCTGCAAACCGAACAGCTTTTGCGGGGCGTAAACGCCAACCTCGAAAAATTAGACGCCCTGCGGCAAATGGCCCAATTGCAGTTGGAGAATGGATACGCCATCCCCACTGATGTCAAACGCATCCGGGTAGCCATCACCAACCTGGAAACGCAACAACGCAACTTGTTGACCAATATCGAATTGCTTAAACAAAACCTGCAGTTCCTGTGCAACTTGCCCCTAAGTGAACCCATGGAACTCGCCTGGGGCAACGAGACGCCCGCTGCCGACTCCCTGCGCTGGCAGCAAATCGTACTCGACCTGGAAACCAGTACCGAATTCCGCTTGCTGCAAAACCAGGTGGAATTGCACCGCATCCAGAGCAGAAGCCAGTACGGCGTCGGATTTCCCCGTTTGAGTGCTTATGCCACCGCCGGTTTCCAGGCACAACGCCAGGATGTCAATTATTTTGACTTTGAAAACAAATGGTATGGGCTGGCTGCTGTGGGGTTTAAGCTCGATGTGCCCATTTTCGACGGCTTCCAGCACCGACGCAAATCGAACCTGCTTAAGTTGGAGGGCCAAAAACTGGAATTAGACCGCAACCAGGTAAACCGCGCCAAAGAACTGGAATTCAACCAGGCTTTCAGCCAATACCGCAGCGTGTTGGCCATGCTGCACAACCAGGAGGAAAATGTGGCCCTTGCCAGAGACATCACCGACAAGCTTTTTCTTCAGTATCAGGAAGGCGTGGCACCGCTGACCGACCTGCTCAACGCCCAAACGGCCCTCTCCGAAGCCGAAACCCACTACTGGACGCAAGTGTTTGACTATAAACTCGCGGTGCTTAAACTCTTGAAAGCGGCCGGGAAATTGGAGGAGTTGCGTGGGTGAATTTTGTCAATGCGCTATACCATCCATTTGCCTTTGGTTCGCAATCGAATTGATCAGCAGATGTAGAGGATGCCGTTGCGCTATATAAATCCATTAAACCACTTCCCGAAAATCCAAATCCCGCAACTTAGGTGCCCGCACCCAGGCAATCCCCACCACCGCCAGCGTCATCAGCCCGCCAAACACCACCGCAGGTACGGTGCCCATGAGGCTGGCTGCCAGACCGCTCTCAAATGCCCCCAACTCATTGGATGAAGTGATGAACATGTTGCTCACCGACGACACGCGGCCTTTCATGTGCTCTGGCGTCAGGTGATGAATGAGCGACGAACGCACGTACACGCTCACTTCGTCGAATATGCCGGCCAGAAAGAGAAAGAAAAAGGACAACCAAAAGACGGTAGACAGCCCAAATCCGATGATCGACAGCCCGAAACCCGCCACGCACCAAAGCATCAGCTTGCCCGCACCCTTGCCCAATGGACGGTGGGCTATGAAAAAAGCGGTACCGATGGCACCAATGGACATGGCAGCCCGCAATACACCCAGGCCTTCCGGGCCAACTTTCAGGATGTCTTTGGCATACACCGGCAACAAGGCCACTGCGCCGCCAAACAGCACCGCGAAAAGGTCGAGCGCAATGGCCCCGATAATCCGCTGGTCGTGGAACACAAAGCGCAATCCTTCGCGTATGCGCGCCAATGCAGGCTCCAATACATTGGAGTGCGGAACAGGGTGTGGGTATATTTGCATTACCATGACCAAACTAAAAAACAACAACACAGTCATGGTGCCAAATGCCGCTTCTACCCCGTAAAAACCATAAATCAAGCCGCCGATGCCCAAACCCGAAATGCTGGCCGCTTCCCAGGTGCTGCTGCTCCAGGCTATGGCGTTTGGCAATGTAAGTCGCGGCACCAGCTGCGGCAAAAAGGAAAAGTTGGCCGGACTAAAAAAGCCGCGTGCCAAACCTGTGCAAAATATCACCGAGTAAATCCCTGTCAACAAAACCGTTTGTGGCAGCTTATGGCGGTTCATGGCCAGCAACAACAAGGCCACCGAACACAGAAAAAGCAAGACAATACAGCCCAAAAGGATGTTGCGGCGGTTGTATTTGTCGGCAATATGCCCCGCCCACAAACTCACGCCAATGGCTGGAATGGCCTCCGTTAAGCCAATGAGACCCAGTTTCAGCGGACTGCCGGTAAGGTCGTACACAAAATAACCGACAGAAACCGACATGATTTGTATAGCCAATGCGTTGGTAAGGCGCATGCCGAGAAAGCGCTGAAAATCGGGTATGCGCAGGGCAGAGTAGGCATCTGGGGCGGGTGAATTGGTTTCGGACACAGGTAAGGATATAAATGAAGTGCAAAAAACGGTTTAAAAAACCGCTATTTAACCTATTTGACGTGAAATTTTGGAGAAATGCCCCACAGTTTCCCACCTTTGCCGTTCGACGAAACACTGTATCTTTAAACAAGCAATTTATGCAACTTTTGGAGGGCAAAACAGCCTTGATCACCGGTGGCTCCCGCGGAATTGGTGAGGCACTGGTGCGCGCTTTCGTTCAACACGGCGCAAAGGTGGCTTTCACATACGTGTCAGCCGGTTCGGCCGAGCGCGCCGAAGCCTTGGCGCGTGAATTGGGCGCTGCAACCAAAGCGTATCAAAGCGACGCGGGAGACTACGCCCAGGCTGAAACCCTGGTGCAGGCCGTGCTGGCTGATTTCGGCCAGATTGACGTGCTCATCAACAACGCCGGCATCACCCGCGACACCCTGCTCATGCGCATGACCGAACAACAATGGGACGAAGTGATGCAAACCAACCTGAAATCGGTGTTTAACCTCACCAAACACTGCCTGAGGCCCATGCTGAAAAAAGGCGGCAGCATCATCAACATGAGTTCGGTGGTGGGCGTGTTCGGTCAGGCCGGACAAGCCAACTACGCGGCCTCTAAAGCCGGCATCATCGGGTTTACCAAGTCCATCGCCAAAGAATATGGCTCGCGCAACATCCGTTGCAACGCCGTGGCACCCGGGTTCATCGAAACAGAAATGACCGGAGCGCTCGACGACAAAACCCGCGAGGGATACCTCAACGCCATACCCATGAAAAGGCTTGGCACAGGAGATGACGTGGCCAACGCCTGCATTTACCTGGCATCAGACATGAGCGCTTACGTGTCGGGTCAGGTACTGTCTGTGTGTGGTGCGCTCAATACGTAGCTAAAGCGGTTGCTTCACTGCTGCATCAACCGCTGAAGTGCAGCCACATTTTCCTGATCATCAAAAATGGCCGCAACAGGAATGGTGAATCCGGTGATGGCCTGGCTCGTGATGTCCTCTCCTTTCCGATACCGATAAGGTTCGAAGTAGGTTTTATCGGCGGGCTGGAGCAGCAGGTATTGTTCGATCATTTGTTTGTTCGGATCAATGATCCAGTACTCTTGTATGCCGTTCAAGGCGTAGTCTTCTTTTTTAATGGTACGGTCTATCTTTTCCGTTTTTTTCGAAAGTACCTCGACCGCAAAGTCGGGAGCGGGAAACAGTACCTGTTCCGCATCAAAATGTGCTGCTTTTTCGGCTTTAAAAAATACGATGTCTGGTTCGTAGTCATTACGGGAGAGGGCAATCATGGCTTTTTCATGAAAAGTCTCTCCTAGATTTTTGAGATCACAATAAAAACTGATCAACCGCGACAATAATTTGGTCACCGTCAAATGGCGCTTTTTAGCAGGCGAATGCACCACCACCTCGCCATTGATGAACTCTGCCTTGGTGTGTTCATCAATCCAGTTGTAAAAGGACAGGCGGCGGCGGCGTTCCTCCGTCAGGTGCTGGTTGAGTTGTTGCACCAGTAGCGGGGCGTCTGGCTGAAGCAGTATTTTTTCTACTAATCCGTGGTTCATGAGTATAAACTAAGGTAAAAAGGCATGAAAACGCCACTATAGAAAATAAGTTCTAAAACGGAAAATCCGGCTCCGGGTCATTGTCCGGCGATTCCCATTCGAAATCTTCGTAGTCTTCGGGAGTGCTTTCTTCATCCTCGTTGGTATCGGTATGCGCGTCCGGACGATAAAAATACAACCAGGAAAGCATGTCTTCTTCTGCGGTGAACTTCATCCAGCGGTCTTTTTCCTCGTCTATTTCCCACGGGAAGATTTCCTCTGTTTCAGGTGACAGCCACCTGTTGAGGTCTTCCACCGGATCCGTGATTTCCGGTTCCTGGTCGGTGTGGTAAGCCTCCCAAACGGCTACATCGTGCGCAGCGGTGGCTTCCGCTTCTTTGCACCAGCATTTTCCGCCTTCACCAAAAGGGCATTCGCCTTCGGCCCGGTGCGCACAAAAGTCGATTTGCGTGCCGAGGTCATTGTGCCAGGGGATGGGTCGTTGCATGTATTCCACCATCACCATGTATCGGCGCCGGGCAGTGAGGGTAGGCGGGCACTCCCAGGAAATGTTCCAGGCGCGCCATACATTTTCAACCGCCTGCAACAGCGCAGTGAGTTGTTTTTTGGTCAGGCGTTCTTGTGGTGGAAATGCGTAAGGGTCCAGGTTGAAAAGTTCAACCAGGCGCAATTGCCTGCTGTACAACATGAGTTGGTCTCGATCATCATCTTCGAACGACCGTATACGGAAAGCATACGCACCTGAGGCAGGCGCCAATCGAATAATGGCCTCGAGATCGGCCAGCAACTGGGTTAGATAGCGTTGCATAGATATCTCCTGGGTTTCAGTGTTGCCCTGCACGTTTTGCAGAGAATGTTCAAAAGTGCGTACTTTTTTGGGATTGTGCAAATCTAACTCAAAAATTTCACGTTCAATTCATCTAAAGGCCCTAAATTTCGGCTATGCAACGCTTTTTTTTCCTGATCACGGGATTGGCTTTTTTCCAAGCCTGTTTGCCCTACAAGCCCCGGGGAGCATTTGAACCACAGCATATACCTCCTGAACCGGACTACGCTTCCCTTTCCGTGTGGGCCGCTCATCCGGCTTTGCAAGATCCCTCGGATCAGGCACCCCAACACAAACTGGACGCATTGGCTTGGCAGGATTCGGTTGACGTATTTTTTATACATCCAACTACGCTGACCGGCAACAAACGGTGGCAGCGTACCTGGAATGGTCATGTAAACGACGAACAACTGAACTATAAAACAGACCAAACGGCCATTTTGTACCAGGCCACCATTTTCAATGGCGCTGGCCGGGTGTATGCGCCGCGATACCGCCAGGCCCATTTGGAAGCCTTTTTTACTGCGGATAAAACGACTTCAAAAGCGGCATTGGAACTGGCTTATGCTGACGTAAAGGCGAGTTTTCAGTATTACCTAAACCATTGGAACCAGGGGAAACCCTTCATCATAGCAGCGCATAGCCAGGGGGCCCGACATGCGTTGGAATTGATTCAGGAAATGGTTGACGGAACGCCCCTTCAGCAGCAACTGGTAGCGGCATATTTGATTGGATGGCCCATTCCTGTCGACGCCTTTCCCCACATCCCGCCATGCACCAATCCGGAAGAGACCCAATGTTATTGCTCCTGGCGCACTTGGGAGCGCAGGTCGGGCTTTGAAAAACCGATCGAATTGGGCATAGTCTGCACCAATCCGTTGAATTGG
>JBMOHO010000241.1:0-6232 GCA_049317805.1 Saprospiraceae bacterium | reverse complement strand
GACTTCCTTTACCTGCCAAACTTCGCCGGGTTCCACCACCTCGGAATACCAAATGAACGGGCTGACGATTGGGGGGACATATTACATCCGGTTTTACACGTACGACAACTTGGCGTCCACCAATTTCACGATTTGTATCGGTACACCACCCCCGCCGCCAGCCAACGACGAGTGCGCGAACGCCACGTTGCTGACGGTCAATCCCGACCTGAATTGCGCCACCACCCTGGCAGCTACGACAAGCGGGGCTTTGCAATCGCAAGCGGCGTGTAGCGGCACGGCCGACGACGATGTGTGGTTCAAGTTTGTCGCTGCGGCGGCCAGCCACCGGGTGAAGGTGACAGGCATCTCGGGCTGGGCGGTACTGCAGCCGTTTTCGGGGGCCTGCGGCGCTTTGACTTCCTTTACCTGCCAAACTTCGCCGGGTTCCACCACCTCGGAATACCAAATGGACGGGCTGACGATTGGCGGGACATATTACATCCGGTTTTACACGTACGATAACCTGGCGTATACTAATTTCAATATCTGTATCGGCACGCCGGTACCGCCCCCGGCAAACGACAATTGCTCCGGGGCGACCCTCCTGACGGTGAACTCGGATGCCAATTGCGGAACCGTGCTGAACGCTTCGACGCTCGGTGCCACACAATCGCAGGCACCCTGCCAGGGGACCTCTGACGACGATGTTTGGTTTAAGTTCATCGCTACGGGCGCTACGCAACGTGTGCTCATCAGCAATGCCACGCAAGCGGTTGTTTCACAGGTTTTTTCAGGAAGTTGCGGAAGCCTGACGTCGTTGGATTGCAAAACGGGCAGCAACGGCACCGACCATCAACTGTTTGGGTTAACTGCAGGGCAAACGTATTACCTGCGGGTATATACCCAACAAAGCCTGTTATTGGCCGGTTTTTCCGTGTGCGTGACCAATGTGTGCAGCCCCAATGCTGCCCTCATAGCTTCAGCCCCCGTGCTAACCTGTACTATCCAGTCGATCACTTTGACAGCATCGGGTGGGGAAAATTACACATGGGATAACGGAAGTACGGATACCTCGCGAATCGTTTCTAGTCCAGGCCTCTATTCAGTCAGTATAACTGGAATTGGCGGTTGCATCGTGGTGAAATCGATTGCCATCGGCATGGATACGATTCCCCAGGGATCGATTACCGGAACAAATTATATTTGTCAATCGGGCGGCTCCACCACCTTAACGGCGTCGGGTGGCGCTTCATATTTCTGGTCGACCGGTGCCACGACCGCTGCGGTCACCGTCAGCCCCACGGTCTCCACCCTGTATTCCGTCACCATCACAGGCTCTAACGGTTGCACCAAGGTTGATACCATGACTGTGCATCTCTACCTGAATACGCCGGTGCCGGATAAAGTAAGCGCAATGTTTCCAGCCAATAACAGCATAAACGTGCCGCCGAACGCCACGCTGAGTTGGCAACCGGCGAGTAATGCCAGCACTTATGACCTCTATTACTGGGTTACGGGCGGAAATACGAACTATACCGGCCCGGACAATTCCATACAACGTTCGGTATCCCTCTCGTATAATTCGACAATATACTGGGCCGTACAGTCGATCAATGCCTGCTACACTCGCTTTGGCGACACCCTGACCTTTACTACCACAGGACTCCCCGACCTGATCGTGGACAGCGTTTCCTTTTCCACTCCGGTTTTTTCGGGTACTCCGCTCACCATCACCTACCGGGTGAAAAACATTGGCACTGCTTCCACGGGGGGCAATGCATGGAACGATCGGATTTGGTTGTCCTCCGACGAAGATTTGCGGTTAGCCGATGATGATCTGCTGGCTGTAGTACCCAACCAAACTTATCTATTGCCCGGACAGAGCTATGTGCAAACCAAAACTGTACAACTTCCGACTAGTCTGCTGGGCATTCAGCATTTATTTGTGATTACCAATGTAGTAGACGCTTTTTGCACACCGCCCTGTACCGGAAACCGGTCACACCACTCTGCAGCGAAGATCACTGAGATTACGACACAAAACAACTTTTTGGATTCCCTGATAAATATTACACCTTCCCAAACGCCTAATTTTGAAGTGGATTCCGTGACGCATGTGCCCAGTACGGTCATGTTCAGCGGGCAGGCAGTGGAGGTTTCCTGGACAGTTAAAAATACTGGCGGTGTGCCCTACATTCAATCGATGCAGTTTCCCTACTATGTACCGTGGACGGACAGTGTGTACATTTCGCACAGCCCAGTGTTGGATCAAACTGCCAATTTGTTAGCTCCCATTGATCCGACGCGTATCAAACTGACGCCACCGATAGGCATTACCAACCAGCCTTTCAATTATACCATTCCCGCCGGAGGCTCCAGCCGGTTTACAAAACAATACCGCGTACCGTATAACTTTTATGGAACCTATTACATCCACGTCCGGGGAGACGCCACCGACGTTGTATTTGAAGGTGTTGGTGGAAATATTGACAATGACGCCAGTTCGGACAGTTTAGTAGTGAATATTCTGCCACCCTCGGATTTATCTGTTTCTACGACTAACGCACCGTTTACTATCCCATCGGGCACGGGATTAGATATTACATACTCTACAGTTAATAATAGCAGTGTGGCCACTAACGTTTCCAGTTGGACTGATTTGGTCTATATTTCGACCTTGCCAGCATTCATTGTCGATAGTGCGTTGTTGATCGGGACGTATGTAAGGGGGGCTGTTTTGGGCGGCAATGCGACCTACAATGGAAGTGCCTCAAAAATGCTGCCACCGGATATTTTAGGGTACTATTATGTTTATGTATACACCGATGCCTATGATCACGTGCATGAATACGGCGGCCCCGTGGCGGACTACAATGCCAATAACCTGCAGCGAAGCGCCGCAACATTCCAGATCACGCCCGCACCTACGCCGGACTTCATTGTTTCGTATGCGAGCCTGGACCAGGATACGATTGCGGCCGACAGTCTCTTCAACCTGAACTTGCAGATAAAAAACCAGGGCACAGGCGCACAGGCTGGCGATTTTCAATACCAGATCGACGTGCTCAACCCGACAACCGGTGATTCGGTGTGGACTTTTGGTCTGTTTACAGTTAATGGCCTCGGCGTCGGTGATTCCGTTGCCCGGATACAGCCGTTGCTGACACCTCCGCTTAGTGCTGGTTTGTATAGCTTGCGTATCAAAGTGGACCCGAAGAATCAGGTTTTTGAACGCAACGGCGAAAATAACAATAGCCTGAACAGTGATACGGTTCCTGCGATTCCCCGAGCGGTGCGTTACTGCGATTTGAGTGCAGAAGGGATCAATATACAGGGCGCGGCCTCAAGCGGGCAGTCGCTTCAAATTAATACGAATATCGCCAATGTGGGACTTTTCCCCTCTACAGGAGACAGCGTTTATGTCTATTGGTCATACACCCCGGGCGATATCGCCAAATCAAACTTGTTGTATTCGAGGGCTTCTACTGTGGCAATAAATTCCAGCCAGAGCGCCAATATCGCAGCCTCTGTTAAAATGCCCAACGGTGTGTCGGGCACGGTTTACCTCATCCTGAAAGTCGTGGCGCTGGGCCTGAATCCCGATGAACAACCGACTAACAACCTTAGCTCCACGCCGATAAACGTCACCTTGTCGCCATCGCCAGACTTTTTTATCACCGCTATGTCGGCTCCCGACAGTGTGTACGCTGGCCAGCAGTTCACGATTTATTACACGGTTCAAAACCAGGGGAGTGCACCTGCCAGTGGCAACTTGATCCACCGCGCATATTTGTCGTCGGCACCAGGCGCTTACCAATACGGCAGTAAATTAGGTTTCAAAAATAAAATGATCAATCTGGCGCCTGGCGCCAGTTTCAGCGACAGCCTGACTACGCAGACGAATGTGTACGATGCGGGTTCCTATTACTTGTTGCTGGAAACCGAAAGTCTGAATCAGTGGTACGAGCACAACGGGGAAGCCAATAATTTTGACAACGAGCCAATTTTAGTTATTCCCACTTCATCCAGCCCTGCTGATTTACAGATCACGGCAGTGAGCGATCCGCGTACGTCTATTCTGCTTGGTGAACGCGATACTGTGACGTTACAGGTGATCAATATAGGTACTGGGCCAACGTCGGGTATACTTCGGAGCGGGGTGTACTTTTCCGCGGACAGCCTTTACTCCTCCGACGAGGATTATCTTCTGGCGCTAAAGGATACTTCCATCCTGCTGGCCGCGGGCGCTACCCTGACAACCCGGGTAAGCGGGGTGGTCAAAGATATTGTCGGCACCTTTTATCATCTGGGGCGAACAAACCTAAAAGCGACGGTTCCGGAAAACAATTTTGCTAACAACACGGCACCCGGTCCCGGGATTGCCATCGACGTGGAGGCGCTCTCACCTATTATTTGGGATACGGCAAGCCTGATGCCGGACCAATGCCGCTATTATAAAATTGCCGTCGACAGTGCTAAAGACCTGCGCATCCGGCTGGAGCAGATCAACTCAATGGCTGGCGTGAACCGAGTTTTGGTAGCCTACAACCGGGTGCCGAATGTGAGCGACTACGACGTGGATGCCAGTGCGGCGCAGGCCGGTCAAATCGCACTGGTGCCTAATACCCGTCCGGGAACGTATTACATTCTGGAACTGGCCCAGACGCAATACCCTAACGTGCAGTCGGTGCGGACGCGGGCGGAAGTGCTACCGTTCTCTATTCAGGAAATTTCGCCCAGTGTAGTAGGACAGGGCCTGGTCAGTACCACGATACTGGGTGCTGGATTTCGTTTCGATACTCTGTTGTCCATGATGACGCAGGTAGAATTGCAGCAGGGTGGGGTAGTACAGGCTACCGGGACGATTACGCACTTTTCGAGCAGTATGGAGATGCGGGTGCTTTGGGACTTAACAAATGTTGCGGTGGGTACCTACGACTTGGTGCTAACCAACCCTAACAGCGAAGAAGCCGCGTTGATCGGCGCAGTTCAGGTAGAAGTGCCCGAGGAGCCATTTATATCTGTTGATGCGATTTTTCCGCCGGCTATCCGGTTCGGCAGAAGCGGGTATTTGTCTTTTTATTATAAAAATACTTCTAACGTGGACGTCGATTTATGTGAAACGGGAGTGTTATTGCCGGAAAACGTGGTGGTATCAAATCTAACATTAGATGGCAATGGTTTTACCATATCGGAGTTGTACGATGTGGAAGAAAACTGGACGCTAGTAAGCGGGTATAAAAACGTAAAGCTCTTGCTAAAAGACATCGCTCCCGAAGAGCAGGTAGCGCTGAGTTTTAAAATTAGCAACGCTGATCGGGGCGTATTGGATGTGTCGTATTACACCGCCCCTATGACATACACCGAGTATATCCGGGATCAAGAATCCTTTTTTGAAGAAGTTCGGCAAGATATTCTAGGCGAACCGGTTAAATACGACAACGAATCACAATTGCTTGCGCTGGCGAACGACAAGATGACTTTCCGGGATAATTTTTTCCTGCACTATATCGACAAGGGTTTGTACGACAGCCAGCGGGTAATGGAGTCTTTGAATGCCTTGTGTCCAACGTGTGAAACCAGTTACAGCTATACACCCGGTGGGTCAAATACGTCGGGGACAAGTTTAATAAACGGGAACCTGACGTTGGTGCCCGACGAGCGTATTCTTTGGGAAATCGCCGTACCCTTTGGATTGGCGGGCGATAAGGCAGGCTGGGACTTACTACGGTTAAATGGAGTATTGAATATCACGGCTACCCCGGCACAACCGGTGTGGATAGATATTCACTCCATTAATCCCTGTACCGGAGATGATGATTTTCTGACAACCTGGGAACCCTGGCACGGCTACCGTTGGCCGTTTGCGTATGCTATGGGGGGAATTACAGGTTTTGATGCAGCTAAATTCAATATACATAACCTTTATTTTAATGCGTTAAATGAAACGCATGGTGGTCAATTTGTTCTCGAAAAATCCGGTGATACCTTGTTCGTTGTTTTTGTTTCTACTACGGCGGTGGAAAAAGGTTACGATGGTGGCCCCGGCAGTTGTGGATACCGTGGCGGGAATGGAGGCCCAGGAGGTGCAGGCTTTGCCGGGGGAGATGGTGGTGCAGGAAGTGACGGTTTAGAGGAAAATATCCCCGGAGGACCCTTTGGCCCTGGAGCTGGCGGAGCTGGTGGATTCGGTGGCATCAATGGCCCTGGCGGAGGTGGGGGGCCAGGTGGAGCCGGTACCAGAAACCCA
>JBMOHO010000240.1:0-6279 GCA_049317805.1 Saprospiraceae bacterium | reverse complement strand
CCTCAATAACTAAAGCAGGGCCGACTAGCCGACTAACAGACTAACGACTAATTTGTTAGTCGGCCCTGCTTTTCGTTACCTCAATAACTAAAGCAGGGCCGACTAGCCGACTAACGACTAAATTGTTAGTCGGCCCTGCTTTTAATTATTCGAAAAAACCAAAAGCAGGGCCGACTAACCGACTAACGACTAACCGACTAACAGACTAAAATTTTCAGTAGCTTTGCGCCACCGGTTCATCTTCCGGCTAACCATCCTGACCTGAACAGCGTATTATGTTACAATCCGGCGACAAAGCCCCTGACTTTTCCCTGCGCGCCAGCGACAAGTCACAAGTGGCGCTCAAAGATTTTCGGGGAAAAAATGTCGTTTTACTGTTTTATCCCGCCGCTTTTACCCGTGTTTGCACCAAGGAATTGTGCCAACTGCGCGACGGATTGGCCGAATATGACAAATTAGACGCACAGGTGCTGGCCATATCGGTAGACAGCCTGTTTGTGCTCGATAAATGGAAACAGGAACAAGGGTTTAATTTCCCCATGTTGTCTGACTTCAACAAAACCGTCAGCAAAAAGTACAACGCTTTGTACAAAGAGTTCGTTTACGAGATGAAGGGCGTGTCTAAACGCGCTGCTTTTGTGGTGGACAAAGCTGGATTGGTCCAATATGCAGAAGTGCTCGAGAATGCTGGAGACATGCCGGACTTCGATTCCGTAAAAAAAATACTCGAAACACTGAACTAATTTCCACCAGTTGGTTTTCTGCTATCAGCATTACACTTGGACATGTCAACGCACCATAACTTCATTTTTTCGGATTTCCTGCCGCTGCGCTACGCCATTGACCCGCTTTGGGAAGAAGATGAAGACGTACTGGTGATGGAAGACATTGGCTCGGGTGTGCCCGCGCACATCATTGTGTACAACGATGACCACAATTCGTTTGAATGGGTGATCCAGTGTTTTACCGAAGTGCTGAACCACACGTCTGAACAGGCCGAACAACTGTCGCTGATCATCCATTTTAAAGGCAAAGCCACGGTAAAAACCGGGGCTAAAGAGGAGTTGCTTCCCTTGCGCGAACAACTTGTTGACAGGGGCCTGTCGGCTGTGGTGGAAGAAGGCGCTTAGGGTTTTTGTGGATTTGTTTATTTGGGCATTTGTTGAACTCTTGATACATTTACGCTCCAATCACCTCACCTAATAAACAAGTCACCTAATACTCAAACCTTATGGATATTCTTGATCAAACCTCCCCTTTGACAGAAAAGCGTCAGGTAGCCAACGACGGCAACCGCATTGTAGCTTACCTGATTGACATTGTACTGACAGCGGTCGTCTCCATCATTCCGTTTGTGGGCTGGATTGCCGGTCTTGCGTACATGCTGACTCGTGATGCACTGCCTTTCCTCGACGGCCAGAGCATCGGCAAGAAAGTCATGAAACTGCGCGCTGTATCTGCCGAAGATGATCAACCCCTCACCAACAACTGGGGCCCGGCCATCATCCGCAACATCGTGTTGTTTATTCCCCTTTTCCCTGTCGTTGAACTGATCGTGTTGCTCACCAACGACCAAAAACTGCGCCTCGGCGATCAGTGGGCCAAAACCCGCGTCGTGCAGTGGGAAAATTAATATTGATTGTGGGGGATGGGGGGTGAGGTGTGGTATTTGCCATTAATTATAAACCTCAAGCCCCATCCCCCAAACCTCATACCCCAACCCCAAATTCCCTTGGCTGTTTTTTGGTTAGATGAAGATGACCTTTCTTTTCCTCCGCCTGAAGAGGCTGATGAGGACGGGTTGCTGGCGGTCAGTGCCGATCTGCGCCCTGAGAGGGTGCTGGAAGCCTACCGTTCGGGGGTGTTTCCCTGGTTCGAAGATGATGGGTATTTCTTTTGGTTTTCACCCGATCCACGGGCCGTGTTGTTTCCTGCCGATTTAAAGGTGCACAAAAGCATGCGCTCGATATTCAACCAGCAAAAGTTTACGTATACTTTCAATCAACAATTTGAGTCCGTCATGGAGGCCTGTGCAGCTACGCCACGGCACGGACAGTCGGGCACCTGGATCACCCCCGCTTTTGTAGATGCTTACGTACGGCTACACCAAATGGGATACGCGCGTTCTGTAGAAGTATGGGAATCCGACCGTTTGGTTGGCGGGTTATACGGAATACTGATCGGAAAAGTTTTTTTTGGCGAAAGCATGTTTTCCACGGTGCCCAATGCCTCCAAAGCCGGGTTTATCCGTTTTGTTCAGGAATTGGAGCGCAAGGGGGTAGCGATGATTGACTGCCAGCAGGATACCGAGCACCTGCAGTCGCTTGGTTCCCGCGCCATATCAAGACTGGATTTTTTGCAGTTGCTGGAACGGCATGGGATTGTTCCCACATAAAAAAAACCACGAATTGCACCAAATCAATGTACCACGAGCACCGGGATACGCCGTTGCGTCTTGCCATTGTCCACGCGAATAAAATACATGCCCGCAGGCCAGTTGGCGGTGTTGATGAGTATTTCATCGGCCGTCGGCGCGGAGTTGTTGTACCACAGGCGGCCGTATTGGTCGAAAACCCACACAAAGTCGGGCTGCACGCCCTTGTATGTCAACCACACCTGGTTTGATGCCGGATTGGGTTGCACCTCCACGTGGAAACTGGCTGTGGGAATATTGTTTGCCGACACAATGTTCTGAAAGTTGTTGTTGTAAGCAAGCCGGATGCTGTCCATTTCAGCAATGCTGTTGCCCAAATTGCAAGGAAGGGCATACTCCCGGTGGTAGATCCAGGCCGTGAGGAATTCGTGCGTTTGGCCCTGCACCATGGAGTCAAACTGTACAATGCCCAAAACCCTTCGGTCGCTGAATGCAAGGCTACTGGTACACATACTCCACCCACTGCTGTCGGCCGGGTTACCCGGAAAAGCAAAGTCAGCGGGCGGATTGGGCAGTCCCGGATTGTATCCGGAGCCTCCTGTTGTAAGCGGTGTGCCGTCGCGCCAGCTTCCGTTCAACACATTGTAAAATTCAGCGGGTGTGTTTGGGTCGGTTGTGCCAGGAAAAGGTGAGCTGGTGTTGAGATACATAAATTTGTCCCACGGCCGATTCAACAAGGTTATGCTTTGTACCGGAATTTGGTCGCCAAAATTGAATGACGGAGGGCAACCACCTCCCGGATTACCGTCTATAGGATCCTGGTTATGTGCAATGATCGCACTTTGGCCCGGAAGAAAGCCCACGTAATCGTCTTCGGAGCATCCCAGGTCCACATCAGCCCACAAACCCAACGACACACTATCGAGGCGAACGGCCGATTTATAGGCTAAAGTGTGGTTGGTAAACAGCGTTCGGTTCATAACCGGCGAAGTGGGGGTAGAGAAAGCCCAGGCGGTCATTTGGTATTCCATGCCTATGGGGCCAACGCCAAAGGCATCGTTGTACACCACCCACGCCAACTCGTCGGGGACAAACGGGGCGATGTTGAGCAATTTTACAACCGGGAAATCGCCATCAAGCGGGTCATACAGACCGTCTGTATTGGCGTCGAAAAACGGCGCCAGCTTCACCGGCTCGGCAGGCAGGGTAAACCCGTACACCGCTTCTACGTGCGGATTGCCGTTCGCGGGCCATCCGGCGACGCTCGGGTATTTGGCTACCAGCGTTTGGGCGTCTAAAAAAGGCACTTCCGCCATGCAATTAAAAATATCGGTTCGTTTGACCGCAAACACGCGGTTCCAGTCATCGCAATTGCCGACCGGATTGCCTGCACCATCGAGTGGCCCTGGCTGTCGTCCACTCCCATATTGTGGTGTGCTCAACAACAGGTTTTGGGCCTCGTCGAGCCCGGCGAGCCACCAGTTGGCCACAAAAAAGGTGGAAATGTCTTGCCCCTGGCTTGGTGCGGAAAATGCCCCGGAGTTGTTTGCGTTGAACAGCTTTCCATTGGCATTCAACGAAGCCTTGATCTCGTTGGCATACATGAAATAGGTGCTGCCGTTTTTGATGCACGGTTCCTGGGCGTGCATGATGCCGGCACCAAGGAGAATCAGGATAAGGGTTTGTGTGGTTTTCATGTGTTCACAAGCTTTTGCACCCAAAGTTAGAGACTTTTACAAATCATAACATTAGATTAATGCTGGCGGCTTAATTTGTCGCGCAAAACCACAACAAACGTATGCGCACCGGTTTTATCCTGTTTTCAGTAGTAGCCATTGCAGCCGTGTTGCTGCTGGGCTTTTTGGTCTCGCCTTATCATTTCGCATGGTTTTTGGTGGTGGGGCCTTTGGTGGCCATCGGTTTGCGCGACATGGTGCAGACACGCCACGCCATCCTCCGCAACTTTCCGCTGATCGGGCACGGCCGCTACATTGCCGACTGGATGCGGCCTAAAATATACCAGTACTTCATCGAATCGGACACCGACGGCACGCCCATCAACCGCGACAAACGCTCGTTGGTGTACCAGCGCGCCAAAAAAGAGGTGGATACCGCCCCGTTTGGCACCCAGCTCGACGTGTACGCCGAAGGATACGAGTGGATGGCCCACAGCATCCATCCCAAAAATTTCCACGAACTCAACCACGACCCGCGTGTACGCGTGGGCGGGCCGCAATGCACACAGCCGTACGATTTGAGCGTATTCAACATCAGCGCCATGAGCTACGGTTCGCTCAGCAAGGCAGCCGTGCAGGCACTCAACTACGGCGCGCAGATGGGCGGTTTTGCGCACAACACCGGCGAGGGCGGCATCAGCCCGTACCATTTGGAAGGCGGCGGCGACCTCATTTACCAGGTCGGCACGGGTTATTTCGGTTGTCGGGCCGATGATGGCGGCTTTTCGCCCGAACTCTTCCGCGAAACGGTGGCCCCCGCTCAGGTCAAAATGATCGAACTCAAGCTGTCGCAAGGCGCCAAACCCGGCCACGGGGGCATCTTGCCTGCCGAAAAAAACACGCCGGAAATTGCGGCCATCCGAAAAGTACAGCCGCACACCCGCGTCGATTCGCCACCTTTTCACCGGGCATTCAAAGATCCGGAGGGCATGCTCAACCTCATTCAGCAAATGCGCGAACTGGCGGGCGGACGGCCCGTTGGGTTCAAGCTGTGCCTCGGCAATCCGGAAGAGTTCAAAGACATTTGCCGGGCCATCCGCCAAACGGGCATTTATCCGGATTTCATCACGGTAGACGGTGGCGAGGGCGGCACAGGCGCTGCGCCGCTGGAATTTACCGATCACGTGGGCATGCCTTTCCGCGATGCCTTAGCCATTGTGCACAACATCCTGCTGGCCTTCGATTTGCGCAAAGACATCCGCGTGCTTGGTTCCGGAAAAGTGTTGAGTGGCTTCAGCCTGTTCAGGGCCATTTCGCTGGGGGCCGACGCCTGCTCCAGCGCCCGCGGCATGATGCTGGCCCTGGGCTGCATACAGGCGCTGGAGTGCAACACCAACACTTGTCCGACCGGCGTGGCTACCCAGAACCCCGATTTGATGAAGGGTCTGGTGGTAGACAACAAGAAATTTCGCGTGGCCAATTACCACCGCAAAACCGTGGAAGCTTTCATAGAATTGTTGGGCGCCGCCGGTTTGGAGCGGCCCGACCAGCTGCACCGCGGATTGGTATACCGACGCGTGTGGATGCACGAGGTGAAGCGCTACGATGAAATTTATCCGTATGCGGAAGTAGGAAGCCTGGTTTAATTGCGCTCGGCCAGCTCCAGCCAGCGCAGTTCTTTTTCCTCCAGCGACGCTTGCACGCTGCCCAGTTCCGTAGAGAGCTTGCCGGCCTCGTCGGTGCTTAGGTTGTCGGCATTAAACCGCTCCAGAATGGTCTTTTTGCGTTGCTCGAGCTGGGCAATGTCTTTTTCGAGTTTTTTGAACTCATTGCGCTCGGTGCTGCTTAGGCTTGGGCCTTTTTCGGCGGGTGCGGTTGCGGTTGCCTGGATTTTGTCGGGTACTTTTTTATTGTCCAAGGCTTCACTGCGTTTGATGGCGCGGTATTCGGCGTAGGTGCCGTTGAAATCGCGGATAATGCCTTTTCCTTCAAACACAAAGAGGTGATCGACCAATTTGTCCATAAAATACCGGTCGTGCGTCACCACCACCAGACACCCGGGGTAATCGTCCAAAAAATCTTCCAGCACCTGAAGGGTCAGCACGTCCAGGTCGTTGGTAGGCTCATCGAGGATCAGGAAGTTGGGGTTTTTCATGATCACGGTGAGCAGGTACAGGCGGCGGCGCTCGCCACCGCTCAGTTGGCTGACGTACACCTGTTGCTGTGAGC
>JBMOHO010000239.1:0-6295 GCA_049317805.1 Saprospiraceae bacterium | reverse complement strand
GGTAAGAAGACGGCGCGTTCAGGTCGCGGAGCCTGAACAGGTTTTCGGAGCGGTTAAACACCGCATCTACGTAGAACAGTCGTTTGTCATCCAATTGGTGTTGGAAACCAAGCATGAACTGGTGGGCGTACGGGTTCT
Organism: Saprospiraceae bacterium; assembly: GCA_049317805.1. Lineage (GTDB taxonomy): Bacteria > Bacteroidota > Bacteroidia > Chitinophagales > Saprospiraceae > M3007. Next base: position 6,157 of record JBMOHO010000239.1, on the reverse strand, counting down.
GGTAACCATCCGGATTGAGGATGCGGCGTTCGTTGGAAAATGCCTTGTCGCGTTGGCCTTGCAGCGATTCCGCGCTGGGGCCTTGCAGGTAAGGCACACTGGCCAGGGAGGCACTGAGGTTGCCGTCGAACGTAATTTTATCCAAATCAGTGTCAGAAGGCAAAATACCAAGGTCAACCATCTGCTGGAGTTGTTTGCGGTAATCGTCGCTGGTGGTGTTTTGTTGAAGGGCGTCACTGTACACGGCGTACAGAATTTTGTCGTAAAAAATGCCGTAACCGGCGCGCAAACTCGAACGCGGGCTGAGTTTGTAGTTGGCACTGAGGCGCGGACCAATGTTGTTGAAATCGCCCTGGTCGCTGCCGCCTTTCGAAAGGTCGTCGTAGTCATAACGCAAACCGGCGGTCACGTTCAGGCGGTTGTTCACGCTCCATTCGTCTTCTACGTACACCGAAAAGATGTTTTGGCGGACACCGAAGGACTGTGGACGCAGTTCGACATTGTAGTTGAGGGCGAGCGAGTCGTCCGGAATGTCGTTTATGCTCAAACCGCTGCCGAGGTTTTGTGCCCGCAGCTCTGCCAGTTGGGCCTCGGTGAGTTTCATCGTGTAGTTCCCGTTCGGGTTGCCGCCGCCAACCAGTCCATGATCGGCAGAAATAACCTCAAAACCGGTTTTAAGGGTGTGGCGGTTCAAATAGAAACTCAGTTTTTCCTGAAACTGGATGGTATTTTCGGTTTCATCAAACAGGTAACCCGGGTGCCCGAGTACTGCAATGGGCAGTTCCTGTGGATCCAACAAGGTTACCTGAGGGCTGTCTTCGTTTTCCGCACGGCCGTAATTCCAACGGAAACGGCTGTATTGAATGTTGGTTTCCGACTTGAATGCGTTGCCGAGGTAGGTGTTTTGCAAAGCAAGGAGGGCCGAGTTTCTATCCTGGAAATTGGCGGCGGAGGGGAATGCGATGCCGCCTGTGAGTCCGCCTGCCTGCCGGCCAATGTTGACTACGCCGACATTGGCACGCAAAGCCGTTCGGAACCGTTCGCTCCAAAGGTGGTCAATTTTGGCACTCAGGTAGCTGAAGTTGTTTTCTCCACGCACGGTTTCGTTCACACCGAGTTGGGGTGAGCTGAGCAGGTTGTCCTTGATGTCTTTGGTGTATTCGGCGTTGAGGAAGTAAAACGTTTTGTCCTTGATGATGGGACCGCCAACGCCGAATCCGGCCTGGTAGCGTTGAAATCCGTCTTTCACCTGATTGCCCGACAGGTCGCGCTGTGCATACGGTGAAGATGCGTCGATGCCGGGGCCGGGGCGCGTAATGAAATAGGCTTCGCCTGTGTATTCGTTGTTGCCGCTTCGGGAGGTCACGTTGACCACGCCGTTGGCGGTGAGGCCGTATTCGCTGGAAAAGTTGTTGGTGAGCACGTTGATGTTCTGGGTAAACCCGACCGGGATGTTGAATTTCATGCCGCCGAGGAAACGCTCATTGTTGTCCATGCCGTCTACCAAATAATTGGTAAACAGTGAATTGGCACCATTGATGCTCACGTTGGGCGCTTCCGGGTAGAAACCGGTGGCCTGGGTAACGTTGGGCATGCGGTACAGGATGCGGGAGATGTCGCGGCCTTCGAGCGGCAGTTCTTCCACTTCCTTGCGGCTCAGCTCAGACGATACTTCGGCATTGAGCGTATTGATGCGGTTGGCACCCGAAATGGTGACCTCCTGAATCGGCACGCCACTGCGGGGTGCCAGCACCAGTTGGACATCCACGTCTGTGTTGGCGCGCAATTCGATGTTGCCAAGCCGTCCGGCGTCAAAACGGTCTGTTTCGGGCACCGACACCTCGTATATGCCGCTGATCGGCAGTGCAGTAAACGTAGCCTGCCCAAGGTCGTTGGTGATGCGTTCGGCGTGGTATCCGATGGCCGGGTTGTCGAGCATTACGGTTTGGCCTGCTAAGGCCGTGGCTGTTTTATACTCAGACAGGGAAACTTTAAGATCAACTTGCGCCGAAGCGATTGTTGTTAACAATAAAAGACAAAGGGAAAAAAATGTGGGGAGTTTGGACATGCGCATAGTTAACTGTTCTAAAGGTTAAACCAACAAATGTAGGATATACGACCGTTACCAGAGCTACGGTTTTAAACACGCACCTTAAAAATTACAGATGCGGTTTTACCGTTTGTTTTCCATGATGTTCAACACAATGTTGGCGGTGTGTGTTTTCTTTTGCTTCATTGTTGTTATTGGGTTTATATTTGTCACTTTATCCAAACTGAATCATGCATCCCGTTCTCGAATCGCAAGAAATACGCGCCCTTGGCAGCAACCTGGAATTGCTTGCCCAGCAGGTGGTCGAAGGTTTTATCGTTGGCCTGCACCGCAGCCCGTTCCACGGCTTTTCGGTAGAATTTGCCGAACACAGGCTGTATAATCAAGGCGAAAGTACACGAAATATAGATTGGAAAGTGTACGGCCGCACCGATAAATTGTTTACCAAAAAATACGAAGAAGAAACCAACCTGCGTTGCCACCTGGTCATAGATGCTTCTTCTACAATGTATTATCCGTGGGATGATAAAAAGCCGGACGCGTTCAAATACAAGAACAAATTTTGCTTTGCCGCCCAGTCGGCCGCCGTGCTCATGAACCTGCTCAAACGGCAACGCGACGCTTTCGGGTTGACGCTATTCGACGAGGATATCCGCGTGAGCACAAAAGCCAAATCGAGCACCGTGCACTACCGTTTGCTGCTCAACCACCTCATAGAGCGGATCGAAAACCCGACACTCAACGTCAGAACCGACGTGGCCGCAAGCCTCCATGTGGTGGCCGACGCCATACCTCGCCGTTCACTCGTGGTCATATTCACCGATGTGGTGGAGCAATCAGACCGTGCAGAGGCGCTTTTTGCCGCGCTGCAGCACTTGCGTTACAACAAACACGAGGTCATCCTTTTTCATGTCACCGACAAAGCCCATGAGCTCGATTTTGAGTTTGAAAACCGGCCATACCTGTTTGTCGACATGGAAAGTGGTGAAGAAGTGCGGCTGCAACCCAACCAGATCAAGGCGTTTTACACCGATCAGGTGCACGCTTTTACAGAACAACTCAAAATGAAGTGCCTGCAATTCCGCATAGATTTTGTAGAGGCCGATATCAACAAGGGTTTTGCGCCAATTTTGCAAACATGGATGGTCAAAAGAGCTAAAATGGGTTAATCGAATGGTAAAACTATCTGATATTTCTACTGAAGCGCCCCAACATGTCGACAAAGACACCATAGAGGCCGAAACCTTCCGGCTGATCAAACGCCTCGGTGAACTCCAACACCTCATGTATGCCGAAGGAAAACACTGTGCCGTGGTCATTTTGCAGGGCATGGACGGCAGCGGCAAAGACGGCGCGGCGCGCAACGTGTTTGCCGAGTGCAGCATAGCAGGGCTCAACCTGGTGTCGTTTAAAAAACCATATGAACTGGAAATGCGCCACGATTTTCTGTGGCGGGTGCATCAGGTAACCCCGCAAAAAGGATACCTCTCTATTTTTAACCGAAGCCACTACGAAGACATCCTCATCCAGCGCGTACACCAATGGATCGACATGGAACGGGTGGAAAAACGCATGGCAGCCATCAATGCCTTCGAAGAATTGCTGGCGTTTGACAACAACACACAAATCTTTAAATTCTACATGCACATTTCCAAGGCGGAACAGGAAAAACAGTTGCGCGAACGCATGGAGGAGCCCGAAAAACGCTGGAAACACAATGAAGGCGACTGGGAAGAGCGCAAACACTGGGATGCCTACATGGAAGCCTATGAATACGCCATCAACCAGAGCAAGATACCCTGGACCATTTGTCCGGTTGACCACCGTTGGTACCGCGACTATGTGATGGCCAAAACCATTGTAGAGGGATTGGAAAAATTAAACATGCGTTTGCCCCAATAAAGAGCCATGACTAAAGTGCGCATCGACAAATGGTTGTGGAGCGTGCGGATATACAAGAGCCGTACGCTGGCCACCGACGCCTGCAAGGCCGGCAAAGTTAAAGTGGGCGAAGACGCGGTAAAGCCCTCCTATCTCGTCAAAGAAGGCGAGGTCATTGAGGTCAGGAAAGACGGATTCAACTTTCAATACCGCACCATCATCTTGCTGGAAAAACGTGTGGGTGCCCCGATAGCCGTCACCTGCTACGAAGACATTACGCCTGAAGAAGAACGCCTGAAATATACGTCCTGGTTCCTGAACAACAAAAGCACCTCCGAACGCCGTCAACGCGGTGCAGGACGGCCAACCAAAAAGGAACGACGCGAGATCGATCAATTCAAATTAGCCGACGACGAACCCTGAGGCGAATGCCGTTTTACATCAAACCGAACACTTTTGCGTACTTGAGCATTTCGCTCAGGTTGCTGATCTTTAGTTTGCCCGTCATCATGGCCATCGTGGGGTTTAGGTCACCGGAGAGCAGTTTGGACAGGGTTTCGGCGCTGGCATTTACCTTGCACTTGGGCTCGCCTTCCAGTCCTTCCGACACGTTGAGTTTACCATCGTCGAGGCGGATGGTAAACTGGCCTGCATCGGCCACATCGAAATGAAAAAGGGTAGACAGGCCTTCCACGGCTTGGGGATCTACCTTGTTGGGCAAATTGAATATAAAATCTTTGACGTTCATGTAGCGAGCATTCAGGTGAAGCCGGTTAGCAGATTGTACTTTTGTGCGCCGGTGTTTTTGCCGGCGCATTTCGCTCAAAGGTAAACACATGGCCATTCGATTTATCCTGTTGTTGTCTTTTTTCACCGTTTTGGCCTGCCGGTCTACATCGCCAGTGCAAGTGCCGGAACATTTTGACTGGCAAGGGCACCGCGGGTGCCGGGGGCTGATGCCTGAAAACACCATCCCGGCATTTCTGAAAGCCCTGGAGTTTCCAGCGCTCCGCACGCTCGAACTGGACCTCGCGGTGTCCAAAGACGGGCAACTCGTGCTCAGCCACGAGCCGTGGTTCTATGCGGCCATTACCACCCTGCCTGGTGGCGACACCCTGCGCCCGGCCGACGAGCCGCAACACCTGCTGTACTACTTGAATGTCGGGCAAATTCAACAATACGACGTCGGTCTAAGGGCACATCCCCGCTTCTCGGAGCAACGCAAACTGCCGGCATTCAAGCCTACCCTGAAGCAGGTCATTGACACTGTTCGCGCAGCCAACCCCGCACGGGCCGCCGGTATACAATGGAACATGGAGATCAAAAGCAAACCGGAATGGGACGGCATCCGCACGCCGCCGGTAGACAGTTTTGCGCACATGGTGGTCCGTTTTTTACAACAAAACCAATTGGTTGAACAAACAACGGTGCAATCGTTCGACGTTCGGGCCCTCCAGGCCGTGCACCGGCTCGATCCTTCCATACGGCTTGTTTTATTGGTGGAAAACATCAAAAGCGTCGACGACAACCTTGCCACGCTCGGCTTTGTGCCCGCTGTATACAGCCCTTCACACGTGCTGGTCGTTGCTGAACTCGTGCGCCGCTGCCACCAGCACGGCATGCAGGTCATCCCCTGGACCGTTAACGAAACGGACGCCATGCGTCGGCTGATTCGCGTGGGTGTAGACGGCATCATCACGGATTATCCAAACCGGATACCCAATTGAACTTTGCATGAAGCAAGGTATGATGCGATAGACAGGCTTTATGGCTTCTACACGGGTTTATACCGGCATGGGGATATCCTGTTCCACCTTAATATCGCCGGTCAGCATGGCGTGGATAGGGCATTTTTCAGCAATTTCGAGCATGCGGTCATGCTGCTCGGGAGTGAGATCGCCGTCAATGTCGATGTTTTTGTAGATGGTGGTCACGGCTTTGCCGTGCTCGCGTCGAGAGTCCATGCTCAAATCAACGCGGATGCTGCGAACCGTCAGCCCTTTGCGTTCGGCGTACATGCGCAAGGTAATGGCGATGCAAGACCCTAAACTGGAGAGCAAAAAATCGAAAGGGCTCGGCCCCAAGTCCTGACCACCAAGTGAAGTGGGTTCGTCGGCTATCCATTCGTGCCGCTCATTGTGGATGATGGTCTTGAAGGACTGTTCGTGGATGATGGAACTAATCATGGTTAATCGGTATAAAATTAAGAAAACGGTTATCAGGCGG
>JBMOHO010000238.1:0-6310 GCA_049317805.1 Saprospiraceae bacterium | reverse complement strand
CATCGGCGACTAAAGTCGCCGATACGGTAACCACATCGGCGACTAAAGTCGCCGCAACACCAATTTCCGCACCCCTGCACCCGCTGGCGTCTCTACCCGCACCAGGTACATACCGTCAGCCAAATGATCAAGCGCCAGCCACGTATTGGCACCGCCGGCTTGTTGGAACATCAACTGGCCGTTGACCGACCAAACGCTGATCTGTGCTTCGCCGCGTTGGCCTTCCGGCAACAACACCTGCACCCTTCCGGTACTCGGGTTGGGTGCCAGGCCAAACGAAAGCGCCGTTTGAAGCTCGCGGCTGCTCAGCGCCTGAGGCAGGATGACAAACGTGCCGGTGGCCAAACCCGCTTCATTGTCGGTCACCGAAAAACGGAAACCATCAGTACCGCCCGCATTGTTGCCATAGTCAAATAACCGGATGGAACCGTTGTTCAGGTCTGATTGCAGGAATTGGTCGCCGGGGAAAAGCTCACCGACGCCGGATTTTTCAAGCCGGCCGTTCGAGGGTGTACTCATCAAGGTATAGACCAACTGATCCGGGCCGTTATTAGAATCTTCCGTTTTAAGGAGGTCTGTCGTAATGAGGGCGCTGGCACCGGTTTGAACGTTGAGCGGATTGTTGGTGACGATGAACGGGCTGCTGAGTGAAGCACTCGAACACAATTCTAGCTGAAAAGCATCAAAAGCGCCCCCAAAACCAGGAGACAGGTCTCGCATCCGAAGCGTCCATTCGCCGCCGCCATCTTTTCCGTTGAATTCTTCCAGCGGCTCGGCGGGTTTGTATGCCTTGCCCGTATTGGAAGGGGGACAGGTGAAGTTGCCCAAAGCGGCATTGTCAAAACCGATGTTAAACAAACCGTTGTAGGTACCGCACCGTCCGATAAACAACAACACATTGTCGCCCTGCGGATTGATGAGGTTCACTTCAAGGTTGCCGAATGACTCGTGGTAACCCTGCAGTTTTTTCACGTTCAAATCGCTCACCAATGTGCCTGCCGGTATGGAAATTTTGGATTCTATTGTGATGTTTGAACCGGTGGAAATGTTTTTGGGCAGGTCAATGGCGCTGTAAATGTTGCATTGTTCCTGAATAGACACAAATGCGTTGGGAATTGTCCAGGAACCGTATCCACATTCATTGACCGGGCGCACGCGCCAATAATAAATGACGCCTTTGTTCAGGATAGTCGTGATCTGAAATGTATCGACCAGTACATTGGTTTTCGAAGTGATGATGTCGCTGCTGTTGAATGCCGGATTGGTGGCCACTTCCACTTCATAAAAATTGGCATCGCTCACCGCTTTCCATTTCAAGACCGGTGTTTGCACCACGCCTACGCTGCCATTTACAGGCGATGCCAGGGCCATGGCGCTAAAATCATTCGATACAAGCGTCAATTCAACCGGCAACAGCACGGTATCTGCACCCACAGGTATAGCCCGCACCTGAACGTCGTAAACACCTTCAATGGTCGCACCGTTTAAATTCAGGTTGAGCGTGGCCGTTTCGCCCGGGTTAATGGTTGACGGACTAAAGGAGTATTGGGTGCCAGCAGGCAAACCCGCTGCAATGTCGAGTACTACCGGATTGCTGAACCCGCCAATGCCACTCGATACAACCTGTGTGCTGAATACATCCGGCAAACAGATCCTCGATTTGTTGGTGGTGACGCCGAGCGTGACCGCTGGACTCGTCGCCGGGCCAACTTTAAATCCGATGTTGGAAATGTCAAAAAACACATTGCCCGCCCCGTTGATGCGCACGCGAGCAGTACTGGTGTTGAGGTTGTTGGGCACCAATACATAAGCTTTGCCGGAGTTGGGTACGTTGGTGGCGAGTGTGATGGGATAGGTCTGGCCGTTGTCTGTGCTGAGCAAAATATTCACATTTGCGCAATTGACCGGCGCTTTGTCGGTGTTGGCCACATCCCATTCCACCAGTTCATAGGCACCCTGCCGCCAGCTGATGTTTGACGCGTTGGGGTTTTGCACCCGGAAAGGGCCCGCTGTATTGGTAACAAACATCAGCAGATTTTCTTGTGCGACGCCGCCGCCGCCAGTCTTGTTGTCTCTTCCCGTAAGGCGAAAATTCATTTTACGGGTTTGAGTAGGCAGTACTTCCCGTATGCTCGACTGGTTGTTGATCACGTTGCTCAATTGCGGGAAAGTGCGGTTTGGGCTGTCGATCGGAGGAAACGAACGGAAAAGCGGCGCACTCACAGACTCGGTACCCAGGGGCACTTCCGAACCTACGTCCATCTGCTCCCAGGTAAATGTGAGCGCGTCTCCGTCGGCATCAAATCCTTCTCCCCGGAGTTCAAAAGGCGTGCTGATGGGCAAGTACAGGCTGTCTGGGATAAGCGACTGCACTACGGGCACATTGTTGCTCACCGTTTGAACCGTACCGCAATTGGCACCGTTGCCTGTGGCAATAAAATTCTTAATTTGGCCAATGGTGCCTCCGTGGTAGTAGATTTCCGGCCCGCCGTTCACATTGTCTGATCCGCAGGATCCATCGTAACTCATAATGGTGCTTCCGCTTCCTGGCTCCCATGCAGAAGTGCCGGATCGCGGGCTCAAATCGCTCACACAACGGTTCAACGTGTGCGTGGCCGATAGCTGGTGCCCAATTTCGTGCGCCGCAACACTGACAAAATAATCGTCGTACGGAATAAATCCGGCAGATGAAGCGGCACCTTTGTTGCCCGTGCAAGTACCCGCCAAACTGGCTACACCTATGGCAGCGCCTGAAAAATACCGTCCAAACACGTGGCCAATATCATAATTGGATGTCCCGATATAATTGGTGAGTACCGCCGGATTTTGGCCCAACCAATCGTTCACATCTATGCCCGCATAAGGGTCTGTGTCCGGGTCGAGGAAAATGATTTTATCGTTGTTGGCCACCAACTGAAGGCGAACGTCGGCGTCGCGCTCCAATATGGCGCTGATTCTGCTCACGCGATCCACCACTACAGCCAGCACCGAGGGCACCGTGCCGCCGTTGTCTATGGCAAAGTGACCGGTTGTAGCCACCGCACAACGATATACCCGCATGTTGACCGGCGCAGCAGCGTTTCTTTGGTGCACTATGGGCTGGGCAGAGAGTACCTCGGTGTGGTCTGTCGCTTCAGCTTCCACGCCACACATGCGCAATGCCGATGCTGGTAACGTGTGCGATACCGAAGCCTGATCGAACAGCATGTACACATTCGGATTGTTCAGGTTTATTGGCTCAAGCATCTCCACGCCCATATCAGCCCGCAGGAACGTGGCAATTAAACCCTGCGGCGAAGTGGTGATGCGCAGGGTGCGTCCGGAGCCGTCGAGCGCTTCGCCCGCATACGTGCGTATTTCGGGATAACGTGCACCCAGTTCAGGGTGCATTACGTCGATTTGCCAAATGGCAAAAACGGCCGTTTGACCGCCGACCAGTGGCAATTCAAGGCTGAAGCCCTGTTTTTCTACGTTTTCTGGGGCCTGCTCCAATGCCGCTTGTAAAGCAGAAAAATTGGTTTCGTAGGCATCAAATGCCTTCGGCATACCGGCTCGGGCGGCGTACGCGGTGTTCGAAACCGCCACGTTTTTAAAAGGGTTCGGCAAATGTTGTGCCTGCAAAACACCGTTGGTGAGGCAAAGCATGAACATCAGGATGGCAATAAAACGCATGATGACTTTTTTTCAGTAGTTGTTGTGAATGGCGGTGTAACCCGCTGTATGTCCAATTGAAAAGAAAATACAGCAGGCTACACCGCTTATGTATTTGGAATGTTTTATCGACGCAGTACCAATTTGCGTACGCCGGCAGCCTGCTGGGTTTCTACGCGTATGGCATACACGGCATCGGGCAAATGACCGAGCGTGAGCGTGTTCCTGGATGTGCCGGCAGCCGCAATTTGTTCAAAGACCAGCTGGCCACCCATTGTCAACACGCTGATGCGCGTTTCGCCGCTCAAGCCCTCCGGCAACAATACCTGCACTTGACCAGTCGTCGGATTGGGCGACAACCCAAATTCAAGCGCAGTATGGGGGTCGCGAACACCTACTATAAACGGTGAGATGATAAACGTACCGGTAGTCAAACCTGCCTGGTTGTCGGTTACCGAAAAACGGAATTCGTCCATGCCGGGCGCAATACCGCCATAATCAAAATGGCGGATAGCGCCGTTGTTCAGGTCTGCTTGCGTAAATTGGTTGCCGACAAAGAGCTCTCCGACGCCCGATTTTTCCAAACGACCAAATTTGGGTGTTGACACAAGCGTGTACACCAATTGATCGGCTGGATTGTTCGGATCGTCTGTTTTCAACAAATCACTGGTGATCGGAGCGTTCGTACCGCTTTGCAAGACCAAGGGAACGTTGTTGACAATGAACGGGTTGCCAAGTGAAGAGCTGGCACACAATTCCAGCTCGAATGCGTTGAACGCACCGCCGCTGCCCGATACCAGGTCGCGCACCCTGAAAGTCCAAACGCCACCGCCGTTGCTGCCGTTAAATTTGCTGAGGGCTTCTGCCGGCTTAGATATTTTGCCCGAGGTAGATGGAGGGCAGGTAAAGTCGGTCGCCGCAGCATCGTCAAAACCCATTGAAAACACACCGTTGGTAGTACCACATTTGCCTACAAACATAAGGGCTTCCACGCCCTGCGGGTTGATCAGTCGGGTTTCCAGCTGGCCAAAAGATTCATGGAAAATCTGAAACTTCTTGACATTCACATCGCTCACTACTGCTCCAGCCGGAATGGTGATTTTGGATTCAACAGTGATGTTTGCGCCTGCAGAAATGTTTTTGGGCAAGTCACTCGCTGTATACGTGTTGCATTGGTCTAACAATACCGCAAAGGTATTGGTGTTGGTCCACGCGCCAGGTCCGCACTCATTCACAGGGCGCACGCGCCAGTAGTAAATGTTGCCTTTCGGCAAAATGGTGTTTACCTGAATGTTGTCAACGGTGAGGTTGGTGCGGGAAAATACAATGTCATTGGCGTTGAAAGCAGGGCTGGTAGCCATTTCCAGTTCATAGTACACAGCATCCGGAACGGTGTTCCAGCGTAGCGTGGGCGTTTGAGCCGTACCGGTACCGCCATCAGCGGGCGACACCAGCGCCAACGCACTGAAATTATTGGACACTACGGTGATGTTCAAAGGCAACAATGTGGTGGCAGCGCCAGTTGGCACAGCGCGTACCTGCACAGTAGACGGCCCTTCAGCCGTAACGCCGCTCATATCAATGGTCAGTTTCGACGTCTCCCCGGCATTGATGACAGGCGGATTGAAACTGGCCTGCGCTCCGGCCGGTAAACCGGAAGCGATGTCGAGCGCCACCTGACCGGTAAAACCGCCCAGGCCACTGGAGAACACGTCTACGATCAATGCATTCGGCAAACAAACCTGCTGACCTGTAATGCTCAAACCCAGGGAAAGACCAGGCACCTGAGCCGCTTCAATTTTAAAATTGAGGTTCGAAATATCAAAAAAGACATTGTCCGCAGCCTCCACACGTACCCTTGCGGTGTTGCTCAGGATGTTGGGTACCTGCACGTAGAATGATCCGTTGTTGTTGACATTGGATGCCAGCGTGATCGGGTATGTAAAGCCGCCGTCGGTACTCAGCAGGATGTTTACCTTGGCACAATTAACCGGGAGTTTATTGGTGTTCGACACATCCCACTGCACCAGCTGATACGAACCCTGCGTCCAGATGACATTGGATTGGTTGGGCGACAGCACCCTGAATGGGCCGGATTGATCGGTTACAAACAGCCGGAGGTTGTCCCAGTCAACGCCACCCGATTGCGCATTGTTGTCCCTTGCCGTAAAACGGAAATTAAGCTGACGCGTCTTGGTGGGCAGGATTTCTGTGTCATCGCTTTGGTTGTTGACGATGGTAACCAGCCGGGGGAAGGTTCTTTCCGGACTTGCCGTGGGCGGAAAGGAGCGGAAAAGGGGCGATCCAATGCCTTCAGTGCCCAGAGGCACCGATTGGCCAAGGTCATATTGTTCCCAGGTATACGTCAATGCGTCGCCGTCGGGGTCGCTGCCTGTACCTTTTAATACAAACGGTGTGCTGATGGGCAGGTACAGGCTGTCTTTGGTCAGGCTGTTGGCTGTTGGCGAATTGTTTGTCGTGTTTTGCAAATTACCGCAGGTGGAACCGCCGTCAAAGGTGATGAAATTCCGCATTTGGTTCAACGACAGGCTGTGGTAATACAAATTGACATCCGCTACAATGTCTTGATTGCCACACACACCGCCGTAAGACATGATGGTGCTGCCACTTCCGGGCTCATAGGCGCTTTCGGAAGATA
>JBMOHO010000237.1:0-6315 GCA_049317805.1 Saprospiraceae bacterium | reverse complement strand
AAATGTCTTCGTAAATGGCCGTTACGTAAAACGTGTGCGAACGGCAACTGCCTTCGGATATGCGTACGGCGGAGGTGTTGAGCGACATGGCGTCTTTCCAATCGGGCACTCTGGTGATGGTTTTCCAGCAGTAAAAACCAAGAAAGGCCGCCAGTATGCCGGCACCCAATATGTATGGCTGTTCCGTTTTTTCTTTTAGGAGTCCGGGCAAACGGTACGCCAGCAACCAGCCCATCAACAAACAGAAGGCCACAGAAGGCATGTACACAAATCGCTCGTTCATAAATGCGCCTACCGACAAGAAAATGTTGGACACAATGCTCAGCGTGATGAGGTAAAACAACACGGCGTAGGCTGGTATTTTGCGCGTTTTAAGGTTAAGCAGCGCCCAAACGCCCATGCCAAGGTGGAGCACAAGTCCCAACAGGGCGCGCCAGTCAGTCCAGTTGACCTTGGGTACGTGGTATGGGTAGTAGTCGTGCGTCAAAGGGTGCGGAAACACCAACAACTTGAGGTACCAGGCCAGCGTGAGGGAGATGGTGGCCGTTTTTTCAGCGAAGGACATGCCTAGAAAAGGGTTGTTCATGAGGTCAGTGACCACTTTGCCCGGGTTGAGCAGATAGCCTAAAGCCTGGTAACGGATGAACATGAACACAACAGCTGCGATCAACAAGGGCCAAACGGACGCCCAAACCCTTGACAAGGGCACTTTGACAAAGAAATAAACGCTGAGTGGGATGACTGCCACAAACGTAATGGCGTTTTCTTTGGCCAGCATACCCAGCAGCAACAGCATGCCTGAAAAAGCCAGCCAAAGGGCTGAGCCCTTGTCGTAATATTTAATGGTGGCCCACAAAGCGCCAAGGCTGAACAAGAGGGCCAGGATTTCGTCGCGTCCTTTAATGTTGGCTATGGCTTCCGAGTGAATGGGGTGGGCAACAAACAATATTGCACCGATAAAGGCCACGCTGAAAAACCAGCGGCTTTCAGGCGAAGCGGGAAAAAAGCCGATCAGCAGACGGTACAGGAGCACGCCGGTGAGTCCATACAGCAAAATATTAACGGTGTGCCCAACCATGGGGTGGGCTTCTTTGCCGAACAGTTGCACTTCAAGGGCAAACATGGCTAAAGAAAGCGGTCTGTAGCGGCCGCCTTCCAACAAAAATTTTTCCTCTTTGAAATAGCCCATGAAACTGTCGTGCGCAAAAATGTCGGACCATCCGGCCAGCCCTTTCATCACGAAGTCATTTTTCCAGATGACCATTTCATCGTCGAGCAGGTAGCCATAACGGATGGAGGCACCGTATAGTGCGAATGCGAGCGCCGTCAGCAGCAAAGCGGGTAACCAGTGCTGTTTCCAAAAACCGGTCGAGAAGGTTTGGGTGCGTTCGACCGCTTTGGCGGGTTTACGAACCGGCGCCACCACTTTAGGAGCAGGTGGTGCCGATTTGCGGGGTTGCGGGGTGGGGGCGGGTTTCTTTTTGTTCTTGGCCATTAGCTCTATTGGATACAATCGCGCAAATATCGGCAAACGATTGTAATCTCCAGTGCTATGCCTTCCATTTGATTGTGCAGCCTATCGCTTTGGTTTGCGGTACGGCTACCGGTTGGCCGTTGCGGAGGGCATTGATGGCGTTTTCGAGGTATTTTTCTTTCACTTCGGTGGCGTCTTCGTGGTTGTCGTCAATGGCGCCGATGTAACGCACCACGCGGTTTTTATCCAACAGGTACACGTGTGGCGTGCGGGTAGCGCCGAATGCTTTGGCAATTTCCTGCGTGTCGTCGTAGAGATAAGGGAAGGTAAAGCCTTTTTCTGTGGCGCGCACTTTCATTTTTTCAAAGCTGTCGTCGGGTTGTCTTACCACGTCATTCGGGTTGATGGCGACCACCGGGTAACCCAGGGGTGCATAGCGTTTGTTCAGGTCAATGATCCGGTCTTCATACGCGATGGCATAAGGGCAATGGTTGCAGGTAAAAATGACGATATACCCTTTGGCATTTTGGACGCCAGCCAGGGAAAGCATGTTGCCGTCGATGTTTTTAAGGTTAAAGTCGCGGGCAGTGTCGCCCACTTGATAGCCTTCACCCGGGCCTCCGGAGAACGCGGTTGCGATGGCCATAACGGCTACAAGCGTTAAAATTGAAAGTTGTTTCATGTTGTATCAGCAGGTTAAAAAGTTGATTAGTTGTCCAAAACCGAGCGCAACAGGGTTTCCAGCTCACCATATGCCATTTTGCCCTCGTGGAAAGTCTCTTTTCCGGTTTTGGGGTTGATGATCCAGGTGGTGGGTATGGCACCGCTCCAGTCCGGATTGACCGAGTCGATCCAGTCGTTTGGTGTAGGTTCGTTCATGTAGACCACGTAGGGTTCGAGGTGGTACTCCTGCACAAACGGAATCAGTTTGGACTCGATGTGTTTTTTAAAGTCGTTGCTCACCAGAATGAGTTTGACTTTCTGCCCGGCGAAGTCTTGCTGCAATTTCAGGAGGTCGGGCATTTCCTCTACACAAGGCATGCACCAGGTGGCCCAGAAATTGACCACATACACCGTATCTGTGTTGGCATGGCGCCAGGCGTTGATTTGTTCGGCTTGCACAAAAGGTACCTGGGCATACAAACCGAGGCCAAAGCATAAAAACAGGGTCGTAAACAGTAGTTTCATGGTTAGATAACGCAAAAAATGGTTGCACGGTTGTGCGGACGGAAAAACTCGCTCTACGAATATATTCACAGGACGAGTTTTTTGATTGTGACGTAAAGCTGATGTTTTTCTCCTTCAAGCTCCCTAATCTTGCAGTTTTGAAACAACAACCTTCTTCTTATGCGCTTTTTTCTCATTTTCATGAGCCTTTTGTGCGGTTTACACGTGCATGCCCAGTCCGAACCCCACCTGCAAAACATCCGTCAACTCACATTTGGAGGCGACAACGCGGAGGCCTATTGGAGCCCCGACGGCCAATGGCTCACTTTTCAAAGCAACAATCCGGCTTGGGGCCTGCGTTGCGATCAAATCTTTGCCATGCAGCCTGCCCTTGCTGCCAACAATCCGGCATATCGGCCAACGGACATCAGCCACCAAAAAGGGCGCACCACTTGTTCGTTTTTTATGCCCGACGGAAAGCACATTGTTTTCGCCAGTACCATGAGCGCTGCCGATTCCTGCCCGGCTGTGCCCGACCTGCGCGCGGGCGGCAAATACCTGTGGCCTGTTTACGACAGTTACGACCTGTATGTGGCCGACCTGGAAGGCAACATTGTTAAACGCCTCACCAACACACCGGGTTACGACGCCGAGGCGGTGCTTAGTCCGAAGGGCGATCGGATTTTGTTCACCAGCACCCGCTCCGGCGACCTGGAGCTATGGACCATGGATCTGGAAGGGCATGACTTGCGGCAAATCACCACAGGACTTGGGTACGACGGTGGCGCGTTTTTCAGTCCCGACGGTTCCAAAATTGTGTTTCGCGCCAGCCGACCGCAAACAGATGCCGATGTGGCGGAGTACAAAAACTATTTGGCCCAAGGCTTGGTAGCGCCTACCCAAATGGAAATTTACGTGTGCAATGCCGATGGATCCAACCAGCACCAGGTCACCAGTCTTGGAAAAGCCAACTGGGCCCCATATTTCCACCCCGACGGCAAACGGATCATTTTTTCGAGCAACCACCACAGCCAACGCGGCTACGATTTTCAACTCTACATCGTTGCTGAAGACGGTACCGGCCTGGAAAAAATTACCTCGGAAAGCATTTTCAACTCGTTTGCCATGTTTTCACCCGATGGCAAAACCCTGGTATGGTGCTCTAACCGAAACAATGGCGGCACACGCGACACCAACGTGTTCATTGCCGACTGGAAAAATTAAATCCGAAATCCCAAATCCGAAATCCCAAATCCGAAATCCCTACGGTCTTATTTCCGAGCGAATGGGTTGGCCAGCCGAGTTTTGTTTGGCGGAATAGCGCTGGTAGAGGTAAGTACCGAGTGCGAGGTGCAGGGCGAGGATGAGCCAGAATGCGGCTGTGCGGCCACTGCGGCTTTTGGAGTCGTTGTAAGCTTGCATGTAATCAGTTTTTCATACTCCCTGCAAGTCTTGTACCAAAAAGACGCGCAGGAGACAAAAAACGAAAAATAGTACCCTAAATCAGGTGTTTATCAACAACAATTTTTTTTGAGCCTGTATTTTTATACGTCCAAAAGTCCTTCAGGCAAATCGGTTAGTACCACTTTTGTGGTTTCATCAATCTGGCGAACAAACTGGGGAATGAGCGGAATGAACACTTCTTTGCCTTTGTATTGAATGACCGCCATTTCCTGTTGGGGCATATCAAGCACCTGTTCGATGGTGCCCAAGGTGCCAGAGTGGGCGTCTACGAGGGTATATCCGGCAAGATGGGCGTAAGCCGATTGCACCGCATCCAGTTCGCGTTTGTGCTCGGGAATGAGGTCTGTCGATTTCAGGTACAGGTCGCGCGATTGCAGGGCGATGGCTGCGTCTCGGTCGCGCACGTCTTCCAGTTGGACAATCAGGTCGATAGTCCCCCGCAAGTGTTCGATGAAGTAGGGAATCTTGATGCCTTTGACGTCGATGTATACCCGTTCATTTTTCAGGAAGTCCTCCAGGTATTTGGGTTCGATGTGCATTTTGAGTTCGCCCTTCAATCCGTGTGATTTTTGGGTGTACCCGATGGCGACGTATTCGGACATACCGGGAAGGCTATTGAAAATTGGTGATGAGCTGCCGGATGATGTACCCGCGTTCGGCTTTGTCGAGCCAGGGGCGGGAGAGGCAATCGATGGGGGTGGGATCGGTGTTGCAATATTGCGAATCCAGGATCCATTGTTCGCGCCAGACGAGGCCGACGCCTTTGGCGTATTTGGCGCGCGAAAAGCGGTATTCGATGGCATTGACGTCTTGCACTTCAGAGACGGTGAGCACCGAATCAAACACAAAAGGGCCGATGACGTTGACCTGGTCTATGGAGTCCACTTCGTACAACCAGTTAGAATAAGGTCGAATGCGTTCGCCGGCCACTTCAATTTCGCGGTCGGCGTCTATCCACAGGTTGCCGTTCCATTCAGTGCGTCGGTCCAGGGGAAAAATGAGTTTGAGGAAACGGAGGTTGTTTTCGGTTCGGATGGCCTGGGTGGTTGTTCGGGCTGCGGTTTCCACGCGTTTGAACGTCCAGGGCGCAAAAGCGTCAGCGCGTT
Source organism: Saprospiraceae bacterium (assembly GCA_049317805.1). Classification (GTDB taxonomy): domain Bacteria; phylum Bacteroidota; class Bacteroidia; order Chitinophagales; family Saprospiraceae; genus M3007. Next base: position 1,104 of record JBMOHO010000237.1, on the reverse strand, counting down.
CGTATCGTTCGATGCGGTAGAGCACTTCGCCGTTGTTGTCGGTAATGGTGTCGCCCACCATTTCCCGGACAAATGTGGTGCTCGAATCGCGCAGAGAACCACCTCCGGGCGCAAAGTCAAATACCACACTGTCTACCTGGTATTCAATGAAACGACCAGTTTCCAAAGGGAAGTAAGGATGCTGGGCAGTTGGATCAATTAAATCGGCAGTGCCCGTAACCCTGTCTGCACAAGAAGACAGAAACAGGAAACAACCCAAGGCCAAAACAAACAATACACGCATGTTCAAGGTATAAATCCGAAATCCCAAATCCGAAATCAAATGAGCGGGAAACGAGACTCGAACTCGCGACTTTCAGCTTGGGAAGCTAACGCTCTACCAACTGAGCTATTCCCGCTTGTTGGTGCGTAAAGGTACAATATTTCGGCTAAAGCAACCGTAAAAATTGATGGCATTCAACAAACATAAGTTGTCAAATGCCATCAATTCAATCACAGCCAATAATGAATTTTCTCCTCAACCCCTCAACCCCTCAACCCCTCAACCCCTCAACTCATTTACACCGAACCCTTCACCATGCGCAGCAGGTGTTCGGCGCTGGCCCGGTTGTTGAACAAGGTTGTGACAAACAGGTTGGCGTTTTTGTAGTTGTAGGCGCCATCGGTTACACCGGACATTTGGGCGTCCATTGCCTGTTCAATGGTCTTGTTCAGGATGCTCAGGCGTGCTTCCGCATCGTAAAAAGATTTGGTTTCCAGGCCGTTATATAGGGCGTTCAGGTAGTCGTTCACGTGTTGTTTGAACGTATAGAGTTGCTCGATTTGTATGTGGTTGAGCGGTCGGTGCATGTTGAGGATGTGCAACTTGGCGATGTCGTTTAATTGGGTCAGTTCTTCCAGGATATTGCTTTCTAAGGAGTAATGCTCGACAATTTGACGGGCCAGTTGCGGTTGCCCTGTACCCATTTTGCGGATGCTGTTGCTAAGGGCGTTTCGGTTGGCATTGTTGGCCGTCATGAGGTAGTCCAGTTGTTTGTCCAGCGAACGCATGGCGTCTTTGTCTTCTTGGGCGTGCTTACGGTTGCGGGTGGCGGCGTTCATGCG
>JBMOHO010000236.1:0-6346 GCA_049317805.1 Saprospiraceae bacterium | reverse complement strand
CAACCCTCTCAACTCCTCAACCCTCTCAACTCCTCAACCCTCTCAACTCCTCAACTCCTCAACTCCTCAACCCTCTCAACCCTCTCAACTCCTCAACTCAATTCCATACCTTTGCGAATAAGAAACAAAACCCGATACCATGCGCGACGCAATAGACCTCATAGGCCGCATTTTTCTGGCTGCCATTTTCATTTTTGAGGCCTTTGATACGGCGCTCTATATGGACAAAACGAAGGAGACCATGGCGCAGTACGGACTGACCTGGCATCCGGATCTCATGGTTTATGCGACCACGATATTCCTTATTGTGGGGGGCGTGTTGGTACTGATTGGCTATCGTACCACCTTGGGCGTTGTATTGTTGTTGATTTACTGGGTACCCATCACCTTTATTATCCATGATTTTTGGAATGAACCCAAAGAACATTTGAGGTTGCAGAGCATCCTGTTCATGAAAAACATCGCCATCACAGGGGGCTTGCTGATGTTGGCCGGCAAGGGCAGCGGGCGGTATAGCATCAAACGCATTCTGGCAACGACAAAGGTTAAGTGACCTTTGCTTTTTTGATGAATTTCGAAAACATCCCGGGCAAAAAACGTTTAAAATAGATGGCAATGATCTCCTTGCCACCGATATACACCTCTTCTTTGCCTTTTTCAATGGCACGGAGTACCTGTTGCGCGAGTACCTCCGGAAGCATCCCGTTTCCAGTGGCATCGTCCATGGTGCCAAGTGGCGCTCCGTCGCCAGTGAGGGCGTTTTTGCTGACATCGGTGCGGATGAAACCAGGGCAGATGAGTGTAATTTGCACGGGCGAGTCGCCCAATTCTGCACGCAGGCTGTCAAAAAAGCCGTGGAGGGCGTGTTTAGCGGCCGAATAAGACGATCGGAGAGGGGAGCCAATAATGCCCACCAGGCTGCTGATGGTGACGATGTGGCCCAATTCGTGGAGCAACATGTGGGGCAACACGGCTTTGGTGAGCGCTATTGTGCCGAAGTAATTGACGTCCATGAGCTTTTTATCTACCTCCAGCGACGTATCCAAAGCCTTTGAGCGCTGCGAGATGCCGCCGTTGTTAATCAGGATGTCAATTTTACCCACTTGTCGAATGGTTTGGTCGGCAATGTTTGCTATGGTTGGGTATTGCTCCAGGTCGAGTGTGCGGATGAGTACTTCCGGTGAACCGGCTTCCCGACAGGCGGCGGCTACCTGATGCAATGCCTGTTCGTTTCGGGCGGAGAGGATCAGGTTGGCACGACGGGCAGCAAAGGCCAACGCCAAGGCTTCACCGATACCCGACGATGCGCCCGTGATCCATACGCGTTTATGCTGGAAAAAATCCATAAAGTGTTAGAGCTATCAACGGTTGAGGTAATAGTGCCACAGAAGTCGGGTCCCTACCGATCGCCAGGGTCGCCAATGGGCGGTTGAACGCACGAAGGTATCGTGATCGGGCCGATTGGGCAAGTGGTAGAGGTCTTTAAACGCTTCCAGCATAGCGATATCGCCTTTGGGCAGCACATCGGGCCTTAACAAGCACTCAGAAAGGTAAATGTCGGCCGTCCAAGGGCCAATGCCTTTCAGTTGGGTGAGTGTATTGCGTACTTCGTCGTCGGGCAATGCGTGCAAAGTCTGGAGATCCAAACGTCCGTCGAGCAAGTACTCGGCAAGGTTGCGGGTGTACAATGTTTTTTGTCGGCTAAACCCGATGCTGCGCAGTTGTTCATCGGATAAAAACAAGAACGCCTGTGGTGTAAAGTCGGGCAAAAGGGCCTTGAGGCGTTTAAATGCGGCATTGGCGGAGGACAAAGAAACCTGTTGTTCCAGCACAATGTGTACCAGTGTAGCAAAATCAGGCGCGCGTGCCCAGAGGGGTGGAAAGCCGAATTGCTCGTGTACACGGGCAAGCGCAGGGTCGTGGGTGCAGAGCCAAAGGGTGGCATCCTGCAATAAAGATTCATTAAGTTGTGTGTACATGGCTTACCGCCTAACAAAAGCGCATTACCTTTGGTTGTTTAAGCCATCAAAAGATGATTATAGCTACATTAACCCTTAACCCGGCGCTCGACAAAAGCACCGGTGTGGAACGCCTGGTACCGGAGCAAAAGCTTCGATGTTCTGCCATGCAAACGGATGCCGGCGGTGGCGGCATAAACGTTGCCAAAGGCATTCACAAATTGGGCGGCCATTGTACGGCCGTTTTTCCGGCGGGTGGCCCTACCGGCGATCAACTGATTGATCTGCTCAAAGAGGCAGGAATACCTACCCTAACGATTCAGACAAAAGCGGAAACGCGGGAAAACATATCGGTTAGCGAAACCAGCACCAACGTCCAATACCGGTTTACCTTGCCGGGGGCGGTTATGTCGGAAAAAGAAGCCGACGATTGCCTGGACGCGTTGATGGGCTTGTCGCCCGATTTGGTGGTGGCCAGCGGCAGTCTTCCGCCAGGCTTGCCCGACACGTATTACCGGAAAGTGGCCGAACGCATCAAAGCCATCGGTGCCAAGCTCATCATCGACACATCGGGGCCGGCGCTCCAGGCCGCTTTAGACGTGGGCGTGTTTTTGCTGAAGCCCAATCTTGGGGAGCTCAGCACATTGGCCGGCGTAGATACCCTGGAGATGAACAAGGTGGACGATGCGGCCCTGGACATCATACACCGGGGCCTGTGTGAAGTCGTAGTGGTCTCCCTGGGCCCGCAGGGCGCTTTGCTGGTGACCAAGGAGGGCTTCGAGCACATTCCGGCGCCCATGGTCAAGAAAAAAAGCACTGTGGGGGCAGGAGACAGCATGGTGGCGGGCATGGTTTGGTCGCTGGGGCAGGGAAAAACCTATCGGGAGATGGTTCAAATGGGCGTGGCTTGTGGTTCGGCGGCTACTCAAAATCCGGGTACAGAACTCTTTCAGGTCAAAGACGCCCTTGCGCTCAATGAGTGGATTGTACAATATGGAGAACGATATCGATTTACGGATTTTTAAGCTGTAATTCCTGTTCCGTATTATATTTGCAACGCCGCTTTGCCTTATTTTACAAAAAAGGGCTGAAAGGCAAAATTTCTTCTGAATTTATATGATAAACCTGATTTTATTTGGCCCTCCGGGTTCCGGGAAAGGCACGCAAGCAGCAAATTTGATTACACGATACGGATTGGTTCATATCAGTACGGGCGATTTATTCCGTTATGAAATGGGTAATGACACTCCCCTGGGGCTCGAAGCAAAGGCTTTTATTGCAAAAGGCGAACTGGTTCCGGACTCTGTGACCATCGGGATGTTGAGGAATAAAGTGGAAGCCCATCCGGAAGCCAGTGGATTCATTTTTGACGGATTTCCGCGCACGATTGTGCAGGCAGAAGCGCTGGATGCCTTGCTGGCTGAAAAAGGCGGACAGGTAAATGCCCTGTTGGCTTTGGTGGTTGCCGACCATGAGATCGTAGAGCGCATCCTTTTGCGCGGTGTCACATCTGGCCGAACCGACGACGCAGACGAGGCCATCATCCAAAACCGCATTGAGGTGTACAAAAACGAAACTACGCCTGTTTTCGACTATTACGCGTCCAAAGGGGTGAGCCACTCCATCGATGGCGTTGGCGAAATAAAAGCCATTTCGGAACGCTTGTACAAGATTGTTGATGGCCTTGAGTAGTTCAGGGGGTTTGTTAGACAAAAACACACTACTTTTGGGCTGTCAAATTATACAGCAATGTACTTGCCCAACAATCCCTGGAACGCGCTCTGGGGCATGCTTCCCAAGTGGCTTCAAAACCGATATGCGTTCGCTACCGTATTGTTTTTATTTGTTATGCTGATCCTGGATCGGCATAATGCATTGACCCAGTGGCGTCTATATCGCGCAAAGCAACGCCTGGAGTCCGATAAAGTGTTCTACAAAGCACAAATAAAAGACGCCAGGGAAGAAGCGGAAGACTTTGAGTTGACCAAAGAAAAGTTTGCGCGGGAAAATTATTACATGAAACGATCCGATGAGGATGTGTACATCATAGAAGAAAACAAATAAACACCAAATGGCAGTTTTAGTCCACAAACATTCCCGGATCATTGTCCAGGGTTTTACAGGCAAGGAAGGCACTTTCCATGCTGAACAAATGATCGAATACGGCACCAATGTGGTAGGCGGCGTGACGCCCGGAAAAGGCGGGCAGATCCACCTGGAGCGCCCTGTCTTTAACACGGTTGAAGATGCCGTTGAACAGGCTGGTGCCGATACGTCCATCATTTTTGTACCGCCTGCTTTTGCAGCAGATGCCATCATTGAGGCCGCCATGTCGGGCATCAAGGTCATCGTCGCCATCACGGAGGGCATCCCCATCCAGGACATGGTTCGCGCCAAAGCATACGTAGATCAGCACAATTGCACACTGATCGGGCCAAACTGTCCGGGTGTGATCACGCCGGATGAAGCCAAAGTGGGCATTATGCCCGGTTTTGTATTCAAGCGCGGCACAATAGGCCTGGTTTCCAAATCGGGCACCCTCACCTACGAAGCCGCCGACCAGGTGGCCAAACAAGGCTTGGGCATTACCACCGCCATCGGCATCGGCGGCGACCCGATCATCGGCACCTCTACCCGCGAAGCCGTGGAACTGTTTATGAACGACCCGGAAACGGAGGCCATCATCATGATCGGCGAAATCGGCGGCAACCTGGAAGCCGACGCCGCCCGTTGGATACGCGCCAACGGCAACAAAAAACCGGTTATCGGCTTCATTGCCGGCCAAACCGCTCCCAAAGGACGCAAAATGGGCCACGCCGGTGCCATCGTTGGCGGGGCCGACGATACCGCCGAAGCCAAAATGCGCATCCTCGAGGAAAACGGCATTGTGGTGGTACACAGCCCGGCTCAAATTGGCAAGACCGTCAAGATGGTACTTGGTGCCTAAACTTTTTGGGCGATTTCGATGAGATGGCCCGCTCAGAACAATTCAGAAAGACGCCCGCTCCGTTTTACAACGGCCGGGCGTCACTGTTTACAAAACCTTCTTCCAGTTTACTATTGGGCACGGCAAACTGGAAGGTGGCTTATTGGGAAGAAATGCCATTGAGTTCACTTGGGGTAAGTACCATGGGAATCTGGCCGGCGCCTCCCATGATTATTTTTGCGTTGTTGGATTGTGAAAGCTGAAGCCATGCTTCAATGGATTTATACTGCAACACGGCAGGAGATAAACCTTCGTTGATGATGGCATTGGCGTCGCGTACTCCTTCTGCCTGAATGCGTTTCCGCTGTGCTTCTTGTTTCTCCTGCTGGAGTACAAATTCCATGCGTTGCGCCTGTTGTTCCGCTTCGAGTTTCTCCTCTATTGCTGAAGCAAGGCTGCGTGGCAGTTGTATGCTCTTCAACAAAACATTCTCAATGACGATCCCCTTTTCCCCGATTCGTTCCATCATCAGATCCCGAATGGCTTTTTCAATCTCGGCCCGACTTTGTCCGGAGTGCATGTCTTTGGCATAATATCGTGAAGAAACATCGGCAAGCGCAGATCGAAAGACAGGTAGGATGACGCTCTCTTCGTAGTCTTCTCCGATGTTTCGCAGGATGTCCGGCGTTTCACTCATCTTTAAGTGATATAAAATAGAGACATCCGCCCGAATGGTTAATCCTTCTTTCGACGGTATATCCACCTGTACCTCCAGATTCTCTGTTTGCGTGGACACTTTTACGATGGAAGACGTAAAAGGGTTGTAAAATTTTAGCCCACTGGTATAAGGCTTGTCTTTGTACGTTCCGAAGCGGCGCTTTACCCCGGCTTGCCCTTCCCGAACGGTGGTACATGAACTACTCAACAAAGACAGCATGAATACTGCGCAAATGAAAAAAATTGTCTTATGCATGATGTTGCTTCCTTTAGGGTGAAAGTTATGCTATTATTAATTATTGTTTAGCATTTTTGTTCAAATATTAACTAAATTTAACCAAAATAGGTAAAATCAGCCTTATGTCGGATTTAGGCTTTTTAGCTTATCCAAAAAAGGTTCATATTTGTATCATAAAATAATCACCTAAAAAACTTCCTCATGAACAAGTTTTTACCCTTTTTTACAGTAATCCTTTTGTGGTGTGTTTCCCCATGCGCTTTGAGCGCCCAGTGTGTTGCTGTTCAAAACTGCCCGTCCGGAACAGTTCAGGTGTGCGACAATACGAACAATGACCCCCAGTTTTGGAACGCCAATGACTTCTGGGATCCGGTTGTAGAAAGCCATGACCTGGGCGAAGGCGATAACATTCCCGAATTAAAAGCCGTGTTGGGTTGCGGGACGGATTACACGGTGTCCTGGTCGTTGTTTTTTGACATTGACCAAAACGGTACGCTCGAAAGTGTA
>JBMOHO010000235.1:0-6372 GCA_049317805.1 Saprospiraceae bacterium | reverse complement strand
ACACTAAAGATCAAACTTGTCCTATTTCCACTGCCGTTCCGGTTTTTGCAACATCCCGGATAAATTTCCGAACAAGCCCTAAGCTCCCTGGCCGGCCGAAAACATCGGTATGCCGTCAAAGGTGCAAAGGTTCTCGGTTTTGATGATCTTGAAACCGGCCTTGGTGATCTTTTGCTGTAGCTTGATGATGTCCGTGTATTCAGAGGGTTTTAGTTCCTCGGATTTGAATCGACAGCGCCAGTGGTCGGTGCAAAACGTTTCAGGCAGGCCATTGGGGTATACCTTAACGCCTCGATTAGTAATCATGGTCAATTCCATGTTCCCCACTTTAAAGCGTTTGAAGGCGCGGCCCAATTTGTTCGCGTCACGGTCTTCGTGGTGAAGAAAAATGTCTACACCAACGGTTTCGATGTTGACCGGTTCGGAGGGTCTGACATGGATTTTTATGGCTTCTTTGGCTTTGCTATAGTCTATGGCCTTTAGATTTGAGGGTTTTTGGCCCAACCTTTTGATGACGGCGTCGGCAAATTCTTTTGTACCCACTTTTTCGGTTGAGACGCCTTCTTTGAAAATATCGTAAGTGTGTATGCCGTCTTCGAGGGTTTTCAACCACGCATTATGCACTTTTTCAGCCACATCACCTTGCCTAATGTGCACGAGCATTTGCACAGCCCCCAACAGTAGGCCCGAAGGATTGGCCAAGTTTTGACCGGCGCGACGCGGCGCTGAGCCGTGAATGGCTTCAAACATAGCCACTTCTTCGCCGATGTTGGCCGAGCCTGCAAGGCCCACCGAACCCGCAATTTGCGCAGCTACGTCAGACAAGATATCGCCATATAGGTTGGGCATCACCACGACGTCGAAATTTTCAGGCGTGTCGGCTAACTTGGCGGCACCGATGTCGACGATCCAATGTTCGTTTTCGAGGTCAGGATATTCGGTGGCAATTTCATCAAAGAGTTTATGAAACAAACCGTCAGTCTGTTTCATAATGTTGTCTTTGGTGAAGCAAGTGACTTTTTTCCGGCCATATTGACGGGCATACTCAAAAGCGTAGCGTATGATTTTCTCACTGCCGGGCCGGGAGATCAGTTTCAGGCATTGCACCACTTCAGGCGTTTGCTGGTGCTCAATACCGGCGTAGAGGTCTTCCTCGTTTTCGCGCACGATCACCACATCCATAATTGGGTGTTTGGTATCAACAAAGGGAGCATAACTCACGCATGGGCGTATGTTGGCAAACAGGCCCAGCATTTTGCGTGTGGTGACGTTCAGCGACTTGAAGCCGCCACCTTGGGGCGTGGTAATCGGTGCTTTGAGGAACACTTTGGTTTTGCGAAGTGATTTCCAGGCACTTGGATCAATACCCGCAGCATTGCCCGACAGATATACCTTTTCACCAATTTCAATAACTTCGGGTTTTATGCTGGCACCAGCGGCCTTTATTATGCGCAGGGTTGCCTCCATAATCTCTGGACCAATGCCGTCTCCATAGGCCACTGTGATGGCTGTTTGTTTTGCTGTTGTCATAAAGGGTTTTACTTTTTTTGGTGATAAAAAAATTGCCTTCACTTCGTTTGAAAGGCAGTTTGACCCACAATAAATCAGGCAAAAGTAAAAGCATTTTGTTTAATGGCAAAGGTTGGATGAAATTATACTTTGATTTGCCTGGTTTTGTGCCCGTCATTTGAAATTAGAGCTTACCTGGAAAAAAACACCCGCATCATGATGCGCCCTATCTCAATGCTTGCAGGAAGCGTAATTCACGGGCACGATTACCACCCACCCCCACAATCAACACCAACAAAGGAATAATTTCCACCGGCAATTGCTGGGGCATAAAAAACCACCCCAACAATACACCCGCAGCCAACACACCCGCCACCATCCAGTGGTAGCGCCGAAGAGCCGTGAACCCGAAAACCAGGTGGGTGGGCAAAGCCCACAGCAGGTTCCAGTTGATTTTGGTGGTCACATGGTCGGTGCCCACCCACATGAACAGCATGATCAGTCCGGACACCCCGAGCACCACGGTCAATGTGTTTTCCACCCAGCGGCTGCCAATGCCAAAACGCAACAGCAATAGACCCAACACCGATACCAGCAGCAGGGCAAACAACGGCTGTGCGTAAAAAGGCGGTTGGGCATTGGGCGGTGGATACGGCGCGTCGGGCGTCATCCATTCCCGTGCGACCAGGGGTTGCCCGTCGGGTGTGTTGGTGCGGCCCACCACGTCGTGCAGGTAATCGGGCAGAAACATAAAATCGTCGGGCGTGGCCACTTTATCGGTGGGTTGGCCGAGGATGAGGTCCATGCCGAAACGCGTCCAGGGAATGGCACCCAATTTGGCGTGCAAAAGTGTGCGCATGGTGCTTCCCACAGGCAGGCCCTCATAGTTGTAAACCAGTTGGCCAGCGTACAGCGTTTTGAACATCTCGCGGATGCGCGTAGAGCAGTTGTCGTAAAAAAAATCGTACAGGTAGTAGCGGTTTTCCTCCTTCAGGTTTTCCTGCAACAGCTCGTACAGGCGCTGTTTCAGGCTGTCGTTCAGGTGGAGCTCTTGCTCTTGCAGGTTGCGCTGTTCTATGGAATAGCCGTACACCAGGGCTTTATAGGGTTCCGGATTCACAAAATACAGCAGTTTACCCTGCAAAAACAAGATGTAAAAATTGGGCTGATCCAGGTCAAAGGTGCCGTAGTTGTAACAGCGGTCCAGTCGATTGGCCGGATCGTACACGTGTATGGCGCTGTGCCCGAAAATGCTGTACAAGTCGCTGCCAGCTGAGCCCGTCAAAAGGCTGATGCGCGCACTGTCTGACAACACCGCTGGCGGCCGGGTTTGGGCGGCACAGAGGCTGGCCACCAATACAAACAGAATCCAAAAACCGTTTTTCATACGCCGCGAAGATATCATTTGAAGTGCAATGTAAGTGCGCCGTTTGCTAAAACAAGCCAGACCACAACCAACTCAGCAACCAAAGCACGCCCCAGATGAGCGCAATAAACATACCCAGAAACAACAGCCCCACCACAACCAACCCAAATCCCAAACTTGGCCTTTCCGGATTGTCGTGGTAGTATTTTGTCAACATCGTCAAATTACGCCTGTTGGCCTTGAAAGCCACGTCGAAAACATCGCCCACAACAGGCACAATGCCCACCAGTGCATCCAGCAGCACATTGCCCAACATGCGCAACAACAACAATGGTCCGGCCCCATGCCGCCACATGGCGTGAAACATCAGCCCGGACAACCCCAAGCCCACCACATCGCCTGCAAACGGTGCCAATCCCAACAGTGCATCCAGCCCAAAACGAATGTTCGTCCCAGGCACCCGAAACCGATCGTCCAACAACCGCGTGACCCACACCAACCTTTTTAATGATTCCTGCTCCATGTTATCACACCTGCCTTAACCAATCCCTTCTTCAAAACCATCAGACTAAAGACTAACCGACTAAAGACTAACAGACTAACCGACTAAAGACTAACCGACTAAAGACTAACCGACTAAAGACTAACCGATGCTCCCGCTAAGGACGCTAAGGTTCCGCTAAGGTTCGCTAAGGACTAAAAGACTAACCGACTAAAAGACTAAAAAGACTAAAAAACCCGAAGCCGCTGCCCAGACTTAATCTGGTCTGATGTCATGTTATTCAAAGACTTGATTTTGCCCACTGTGGTGTTATACCGGCGGGCCAGTCCAAAAAGGGTATCGCCTGCCTGCACCGTGTGGTATTGGGCACCCATGGGCGGAGTGGCCGGGGTCGAGGTGTCCTGAGGGCCCGACGGCACGGGGTCGTTGGGCAGGATGACCTGGTCTTCGTCGGGTTCCATAGACGATGGAAATGCCGGTTTGTTGATGACCGGCGACGACGGGCTGGGGTCGGCGGGGTCAATGGCGTCAGATGGGCGCAGGCGGATGTACTCGCTTTTGCTTTTAGACCCTTTGAGGCGTATTTTTTCGCCTTTCAAGGGCTCCTGGCCCTTTTTCATGCCGTTTCGGTCCAGCAATTTGTCTAATTGGATGCCGTACAGTTGGCTGATGTCAAACATGGTTTCGTTGCTGCGCACAAAGTGGTGCGTGGCTGACCCTTTCCATCCCGAATGTTTTTCCTGAATAAACACACGCGTGTTGGGTTTCAGTTTGTCGCCGGGGGCATAACCGCGGTCGTTGTAGTTGGCCACTTTTTCGGGTGTGAGCTGGTAGAGTTTGGCTATGTCCGATATGCTTTCTCCTTCGCGGGCAATCACCACTTTGGTGTCGTTCACTTTGCCAATGCGGCGGTTATCGGCTTCTGCCTGCACGTTTTCCAGGCCGGTGGGTCGGTCGTACTGGTACAACTCATACCGTTCTATGATGTTGATGAGTTTATCGGCATAGGTAGGCGACGTGGCGTAGCCGGCCGTTTGAAGGCCCTGCGCCCAGGCTTTGTAATCGGTGCGCGGCAGGTTAAACAAGAAGCCGTACCGATTGTACTTGCGCGGATCGCGCAGAAACTCACTGTGGTCGTAAAAACAGGTTTCGATTTGGTCGTACTGGCGGAAGCAGGATTTTACGGGTTTGCCGTTGCTGTCTTTATCATCGTCCTGTTTGGTAACCGATTTTCCTTTCCAGTCGTTGCCGCATTTGATGCCAAAGTGGTTGTTGGCCGATTGGGCCAGTTCGCTTAACCCGGCATTGCTTTCCAAAATACCCTGAGCGAGGGTAATGCTGGCCGGTACGCCGCTGCGCAACATCTCGGCTACCGCTGTCGTGTAGTATTTGGACCGGTAATCCAAATGCGCCTGATACGGATTTCCTTCTCCTGCTTTGGGTGCATCTGAACCCAATTCACCGAGGTTGTCGGTGGTCACCTTCTCGGCAGGGGGAGAAGTGAATTTGCTGGAAGTACCACAACTGTACAGGAAAAAAGTGGCCAAACAACTTGCGGTCAAGGCAGATTTAATCGTCATGTAACAATGGTTGAAATGATTAAGAGGGGTAAAATTCGACATCTATAACGAATGTCTAATATAAAATATTTTTTTACACATTGAGCCAATAGACCACCTTCAAAACCAAAGTGCGGTTTTTGGGCGACAAGAAGCGGACGTCCGTTCCGGGCTCCATTTGTGCAAACTGATTGCCGGTATACACCAAAAACAAATCCGATACGGGCGCAAATCGCCATTGCAAACGGGTGTTGACGTTGAAATTATTGACCTGCGTATTGTACTGCAAAAATGCGCTAAAAAATACCTGGCGCGAAAAAGCCAGCTCTGCTGCCGGACCAAGCAACCAAAAATCGGCGGAAGCATGCGGATCGGGCAACGCAATGTTGTTGTAACTGTAGCTCAGGCCAAAAGTACCAAGGGGCTGCACCCGATACGATACGCCGCCTTCTGCGTTAAACAACGTGCCATTGAAATATCCGCCGTAGTTAACAGCAAAATTGCCCTGTAAATTATACACCGTGCTGCTCCTGTAATCCGCAAAAAAACCGTTCCAGTAATAACCCCTCATGCCCGGCAAGGGCAACGTACCTGTTCGTTGCTGATTGGTGGGGTCAAAAGCTTCAAACAGGTACACATAGTTGTGGAAAACGCCGAAATTCATTCCGCTTTGATCCTTGTAGTTGAGGTACAAAAACAGGGAAACATTGCGGTCACTTTCGGTCAGGCCCAGGTCAAAAGTGCCACTCCAATCGGCCCCTACGCCCCAGGTATTGAGGCTTTTCCCTTGTGGGTAAAACGTGTAATTGGTTCCTAAAAACATGTTATTGATGCCTTTTCGGGGCACAAACCCGACCTCTGCGGTGTAAAAACTGTCTATGCGCAACCACCCGCCGCTCACTCCGAAATGCCGGTCGCCATACCGAAGAAAGCTCGCCAGAGAGTTGCCCTGTTTATTGCGGTCGGGCGAAAAAGAGCGGTGATAATACCATTCGCCTTCCCACCGGTTGTCTTTGGAATACAGGTTGTACTCCAGACCAGCCACCCGATTCCAGTCGGTGTGGGCCAGGCGTTGTTGTTCGTTCAACGGCTCCAGAAAATGCTGTTTGTTGACCAGAATACCGCCCAATGTGCTGCGTTCAAAGGTTTTGCGCTGCACAGTGGCCACCGTATAGTTGGCCGAAGGCAGGGCGTTGTTGTCGTCAAACGACAGCTTTTGGGTTTGCATGTTGAGCAGGCCCACGCGCCAGTTTTCGTTCAGTTTACCGCTCAACCGGGCACCGAACAGGATCGGGACGCTCTCGCCCTGGCCCGTCACCGGATTTCGAGCCAACCCGATGCGCCGGGAAAAAAACGGGCGCGCACTCGGGAAGCCAAACAAGGCAAACAAATCGCGGTTTTCCAGAAAAAACTGCCGCCTTTCCGGGAAAAACAAC
>JBMOHO010000234.1:0-6373 GCA_049317805.1 Saprospiraceae bacterium | reverse complement strand
TAACTCAATTCGCCCGTATGCCCTGCGGAAAAAAACGTAAACGACATAAAATCGCAACCCACAAACGCAAAAAGCGTCTGCGCAAAAACCGGCACAAGAAGAAGAACCGGTAAAGCTTGCGATTCATGGGGTTGTTGCACGGGTGTTCCTTGTGCAACAGCCTCTTTTATGCTTTAATTGCCTTTGCCAACAGCTACCTCTCTTTGCCCTTTCAGTCGGTAAGCTTTTATAAAAAAGACTACGCCCCAAAGCTGCCCGGTGTTACCCCGCCGGCTTTTTTGCTTGCCACCTGCCCCTCCTTTAACCGGTTGATATGGGCTTCTGCGGCGCCGCATGCCGCCATCATGCACTTGCACATGGGCAAATTGTTTGCCCGTTGTATCCAATGCTGTTGTCCAGGGTTTTTTAAGCGTATGTACCACCGGCAAACGGTTGCCCGTGGATTACTCTTATTTAAACCATTGCCTACATCGTGGACAAGGAGCTGGTTATAAACACAATTGCCTCCGGGGTGGATATCGCCCTTTTGGAAAACGGCAAGCTGGTGGAACTGCACCACCAAAAATTAAACGCCAACTTTTCAGTTGGGGACATCCTCATTGGCAAAATCCGGAAAATGATGCCGGGTTTGAACGCAGCGTTCGTCGATATCGGACACCGCAAAGACGCCTTTTTGCATTACACAGACCTGGGCCCAAAACTGCGCTCCCTCGCAGCCTGGACCAACGGGGTGATCAACGGCAGCATCAATACGCACCGCCTTGACAACTTCAAGTACGAGGAGGAAATTCAGAAAAACGGCAAAATCGACCAGGTGCTCAACAAGCGCTGGCCCGTTTTGGTGCAAATTCTGAAAGAACCCATTTCAACAAAAGGCCCGCGCCTTACGTGTGAGCTGACCTTGCCCGGCCGGTATATGGTGCTCTCTCCGTTTTCTAACCTGGTGTCGGTTTCCAAAAAAATTGAAAGCGCCGAAGAACGCAAACGGCTGCATACCCTCGCCGAAAGCATCCGCCCCAAAAACTTCGGCATCATCATCCGTACCGCTGCCGATGGCAAAAAAGTGCAGGAGCTCCACGAGGAGGTCATGCAACTCATGGCCAAATGGGAAAACATTTACCTGCAAATGAAAACAGTGACGCCGCCAGCTAAACTGTTGAGTGAGCTGGACAAGCCGGCGAGCGTGCTCCGGGATTTGCTCTCTACCTCCTTCAGCCGAATTGTGGTGGGTGATAAAGATACTTACAACGACATACGCACCTACCTGCAGTCCATCAGCCCCGACCAGGTAAACATTGTGCAGCATTACACCGGCTCCAAACCATTGTTTGACAACACCGGTGTGACGCGCCAGGTGAAGGCGGCTTTTGGCCGAACCACTACCATGAACAGCGGCGCGTACATTGTGATTGAAAAAACCGAGGCCATGCACGTGGTGGACGTGAACAGCGGTCAGAAAATGGCTTCGAACGAGGTGGATCAGGCGCTGCTCAACGTCAACCTCGAAGCGGCAGAAGAAATAGCGCGGCAGATTCGTTTGCGCGACATCGGCGGGCTGATCGTGATCGATTTCATCGACATGAAAAACCCCGATCACAAAAAAGTGCTCTCCAAGGCCATGGAGGACTACATGATGAAGGATCGCTCGCAGCATACGATCCTACCCCTTTCGAAGTTCGGATTGATGCAGATCACCCGCGAACGCGCCCGCCCGGAAGTGAGCGTCAACACCAGCGAAGATTGCCCTACCTGTCAGGGTACCGGCAAAGTGAATGCCACCATCCTGGTGACCGACGACATTGAGCGAGACCTGGAGTTTGTCATGCAATCGCGCCCCAAAGCCCCGGTTTACTTGCGTGTGCATCCGTACATCGATGCCTTTTTGCGCAAAGGATTCCCTTCACAACAAATGCGCTGGTTTATTAAATACAACAAGTGGATCCGCGTGGCACCGCACACCGACTATGCCCTCAACGAATACCGCTTTTTTGCGGGGAAGGATGATGAGATTCGGTTGAATTAAAAGTGCGGACAGTCGCACTTAGGCTTGAATATGCTGCAAGCTTCCATCAGGAACATGCCTGCGAGGAGCAGAAAAAAAGCAATTCGGTACCAGTTTATTTTTTTCATCGTGTGTAATCGTTTAATTTTACCTTGGCGAAGGTAAAACAAAAACGAATGCGCTGGTTTTATAGTATGGCCTGCGCATTTCACCGCACACGATGTTGAAACGTGTTTTGGTTGCACCCTTAAATTGGGGCTTGGGTCATGCAGCCCGATGCATCCCCATGGTACGTTCCCTGCTCGCTGCCGGCGTGGAGCCAGTGTTGGCGTCAGACGGGGAGTCGCTTGCGTTGTTGCGCGCCGAATTTCCAGATTTGTCTGCGTTTGCACTGCCAGGATACGGTATCCGGTACAGCAGCGCGAACATGGTGTGGAACGTGGGGAAAAGGCTGCCCAGGCTTGTTTGGGCTATCGGTACAGAGCAGCGAGTGGTAGAGCGGTTGGTGCGCGACCTGAGGATTGACGGGGTATTGTCGGACAACCGGTACGGGTGCTTCAGCCGCCAATGTCCGAGCGTGCTCATCACCCACCAGTTGCATCCGCGCATTCCGGGCAGGGCGAGCGCCTGGGCAGGATCGTGGATGCTGCGCGAAGCCTTGTCGCGTTTTGATGCCGTGTGGGTGCCCGACGCACCGGGAGAGCCTAATTTGTCGGGGGCCTTGTCGCACGGCGCTAAGGTGCATCCCAATACGCAGTTCATCGGTATTTTAAGCCGCATGGAAGTGCATGCTATGGAGGAAGAATACGATGTGGTCATTGTGCTTTCCGGGCCAGAACCCCAGCGCACATGGCTCGAAGAGCGGTTGCTGGAGCAGGCCCTGGCCTTGCCACACCACACCATTATAGTACAGGGTAAAACGCAAAAACAACAACACTACTTTGCGGCCGAGCACGTGGAAGTGGTGTCTTACCTCACTTCGGCCCGCTTGAACGACGTGCTGCTGGCCAGCCGATGCGTTGTTTGCCGCGCCGGCTACAGCAGCATCATGGATTTGGCTGTTTTGGGAAAAAAAGCGTTGTTGATTCCTACGCCCGGACAAACCGAACAGGAGTATTTGGCCGAATGGCTGGGGCAAAAGGGATATGTTGCGCATCAAACCCAGGCCAATTTGGATCTCGGTGCCGGCTTGGTGGCTATGCAACACACTACCGGAATACCCTCAGGAGCAATGGATCACCGCGCTTATGAACCCATTTTGCACCATTGGTTGGGCAAATGATCCTATATCTACCCATTAAACGCATACCCAAACCCAATCCCGTATCGTTAACTTTAAAATACGTAATTTTGTAACTTATTTACCAACTCAAAACTCAAAACCCGCAACTCAAAACTCAAAACTCAAAACTCAAAACCCGCAACTCAAAACTCAAAACTCAAAACTCAAAACTACTCCCCCCTTGTGGCCCGATAATTTCCCTTTTTACAAACAGCACGATACGGCCGATTGCGGTGCGACCTGCCTGCGCATGGTGGCGCGCCATTACGGGCGGCATTACACCCTGGACTACCTGCGGGATATTTCCTATCTTGACCGGGAAGGCGTATCGTTGATGGGCATTTCCGATGCGGCCGAACGGATCGGACTGCGTAGCCTGGGTGTAAAAACGGGTTTCAGCCGCCTGAAGGAAGACATTCCTTTGCCGTGCATTGCGCACTGGCGCCAGAACCACTTTCTGGTGGTGTACCGGGTGTCGGGCGGCAAGGTGTATGTGGCCGACCCGGCGGTGGGCAAGCTGCGCCTCACCGAGCAGGAATTTTTGGAAGGCTGGATCAGCGACGTGGTGAATACCGAACCGCAAGGGATTCTGTTGCTGCTGGAAACCACGCCCCAGTTTTTTCAGCGGGAGGGCGAAAAACAGGTCAAGCGGGGCTTCCGCACCCTTTGGACCTACATGATGCAACACCGGCGCCTGATGGGCCAACTCACTTTCGGGTTGTTGATTGGCAGCATGATTCAGCTGGTTTTCCCGTTTTTGATGCAGGCGCTGGTGGACAAAGGTGTGCAGCTCAGCGACCTTGATTTTGTTTACCTCATCCTGGCCGCGCAGGGCATGTTGTTTTTCAGCCAGGTGTCTGTAGAGTTTTTGAGGGGCTGGATCCTGTTGCACATCGGTACGCGGATCAACATCAGCCTGGTATCCGACTTCCTGATCAAGCTGATGCGCCTGCCCATGTCGTTTTTCGACGCCAAGATGACTGGCGACTTGCTTCAGCGCATTTACGACAACGAGCGCGTGGAGCGTTTTTTGACCTCCTCTTCACTCGTAACCTTGTTTTCCATTGTAAGCCTGTTGGTTTTCGGGTTGGTGTTGTTGTTTTACAACAGTTTGATTTTCATTATCTTTTTTGTCGCTGCCATATTGTATTTCGGTTGGGTTGGCTTGTTTCTCAGCCGCAGGCGGCAGTTGGACAACCGGCG
This sequence comes from Saprospiraceae bacterium, assembly GCA_049317805.1. Taxonomy (GTDB): domain Bacteria; phylum Bacteroidota; class Bacteroidia; order Chitinophagales; family Saprospiraceae; genus M3007. The sequence continues at coordinate 1,886 of JBMOHO010000234.1, read as the reverse complement.
TTTCGAGCAGATGGCCGAAAACCAGTCGACCTTGTTCCAACTGGTCAACGGCATGCAGGAAATCAAACTGCACAATGCCGAGCGCCAAAAAAGATGGGTATGGGAGCGCATTCAGGCGCGCCTGTTCAGGGTGAACGTGCAGTATTTGGCCACCGACCAGATCCAGCGTGCGGGTGCCGCGTTCATCAACGAGGGCAAAAACATCCTCATATCGGTCATCGCAGCGCGTGCGGTTATTCAGGGCGACATGACGCTCGGCATGATGCTGGCCGTACAATACATCATTGGGCACATGAATGCGCCATTGGAATCGTTGGTGCAGTTCATTCTGGCGGCACAGGAAGCAAGCCTCAGTTTGGAGCGCATGAACGAAATCCACGAGAAACCCGACGAAGATCCGATTGATTTTGCCAAGGTGACCGCCTTACCGGCCAATGGTGACCTGATTTTAGAAAATGTGTCGTTTCGCTATGGAGGGCCGTACGACCCCTGGGTGCTCCGAAACCTGCACGTGCGTTTCCCGGAAGGAAAAACGACGGCTATTGTGGGCACCAGCGGCAGCGGAAAAACCACGTTGCTGAAGTTGCTCCTGCATTTTTATCCGCCTACAGAGGGCGTCATTCGGATTGGCGACATCTCGCTAGCCAACTTTTCCCATCAGCGCTGGCGCAGCTTTTGTGGTGTGGTGATGCAAGACGGGTTCCTGTTTTCCGATACCATTGCCCGAAACATTGCCCTTGGTGAAGAAAACATAGACCGGCGCAGGTTGCTGTATGCAGCCAAAGTGGCCAACATACAGGGTTTTGTAGAATCGCTTCCCTTGGGCTACAATACCAAGATTGGGCAAGACGGCGTAGGCATCAGCCAGGGCCAGCAACAGCGCCTGCTCATTGCGCGCGCTGTGTACAAAAACCCCAGTTACCTGTTTTTTGACGAAGCCACCAACGCGTTGGATGCGTACAACGAACGGGTGATCATGCACAACCTCGAACACGTGTTTCGAAACAAAACAGTGGTCATCGTGGCGCACAGGCTTAGCACGGTGCGCAATGCCGACAACATCATTGTACTCGAAAAAGGAGAAATGGTGGAACAGGGCACCCACGAAGCCCTCACCCGTGCAAGGGGGCCTTACTATCAACTTGTGAAGAACCAGTTGGAATTGGGTACATAAAAGCAATGGAAGACAGAGAGTACATAGAGTTGCGCGCCGAAGAGGTACAGGAAATATTGGGTACGCCACCCTCCTGGTTAGTGCGTTGGGGTTCGGTGGTCATTTTTTTCTGTCTGGCCGTTATGGTCGGGGTAAGTGCGCTGGTGCGTTACCCGGATGTGGTTAGCGCACGCATTGAAGTTACGACGGCTGTACGTCCGGTGGATGTGGTGGCCCAAACCGATGCTTATTTGGAAAAACTGTTTGTAAAAGACAACGAGCGGGTAGCCCAAAATGCGGTATTGGGGTTGCTACAGAGCACCACCAAATACGACGACATCCTGCAATTGGAGCGCTTGCTCAAGCGTTGGCAACAGTTGCCTTCCGATTCCTTAGTGGTACTGGAGCCACCACGCGGGCTTTTTTTGGGCGATTTGCAAGCGGAATACGCGGCCTTGTTGCAACAAATTGACAAGGTGAAATATGGCAAAAAAAGCCAGCAGGAAAGTAGCCTGAGGAATGAAAATGCGGGCAGCGCCCAAATCAGCCGATTGCAACAGGCTATTGCCAACGACAAGCGCTCCATGATCCGCCTTCAAGGGCAGTTGGTCACCGCCAAAGAATTGTATCAGGGGCAAAAAAGCCTGTACAACGATGGCATCATTTCGCGGATGGTTTTGGAAAACGAAAAGGCAAAAGTGGCAGCTGTAGAAGCGGAGATAGAACAGTTGGA
>JBMOHO010000233.1:0-6418 GCA_049317805.1 Saprospiraceae bacterium | reverse complement strand
TTCCATGGTTTCCAGGAGCGTAATTTTCGGATCAAGCGTTTCGGCCTGGTTTTGGGCGTAGTATCCCACCGAAACATTGTGCCCAAGGGTCACTTGCCCGCCAGTGGCGTTCTCCTGTCCGATCAGGATTTTGGCCAACGTGGTTTTGCCCTGGCCGTTTTGGCCCACAAAAGCCACACGTTCGCCGCGCAGGAGTTGAAAATCGACGTGTTCCAGCACTTTAAGGTCGCCATAGCGTTTGCTCACGCGATCGGCTTTGGCCACCACCTCGCCCGAGCGGGGCGCTTCCGGAAAGCGCAGGTTCATCACGGAGGTGTCCACGTCGTCAATCTCGATGCGATCCAGTTTGTCGAGCTGCTTTTGCATGCTCTGGGCCATCTTGGTTTTGGTGGCCTTGGCCATAAACCGGGCGATGGTGCGCTCGCGGTCGGCGATGACGCGCTGCTGGTTTTCATATGCGGCCGACATTTTTTCGCGTCGGTCAGCGCTCAGCTCTATGTATTTGGAGTAGTTGGCCTTGTAGTCGTCTAATCGACCAAGGATGATTTCGACGGTGCGGTTGGTGACGTTGTCCAAAAAACGTTTGTCGTGGCTGATGACCACTGCCATGCCCGCATAATTGTTCAGGAAATTTTCGAGCCACAGGATGCTCTCAATGTCTAAGTGGTTGGTTGGCTCATCAAGCAGCAGCAAATCGGGCTGGCGCAGCAGCATTTTGGCCAATTCAATGCGCATTTGCCAGCCACCGGAAAACTCTTCGGTGAGGCGCGTCATGTCTGTGGGTGCAAAACCGAGGCCCGACAGCACTTTTTCGGCGTCTGTTTGCGAGGTATGACCGCCTATGTGCGACAGCCGCTCGGTGATGTCGCCCATGTCCACAATCAGTTCATGGTAGGCATCCGACTCGTAGTCTTCCCGCTCGCCCAATTCTATTTCAATGGCTTTGAGGCGTTTTTCGAGGGCCAGCACTTCTTCGAAGGCCGTCATGGTTTCGTCGAGCACCGTTTTGCCCTTGGGCATCAGCATGTCCTGGTGCAGGTAACCGACAGAAAATGTGGAGGGTTTGACTACGTTGCCTTCGTGGGGCGACATGTCTCCGGCGACAATTTTCATCAACGTGGACTTGCCTGCGCCGTTGCGGCCTACCAGACCAACCCGGTCGCCGGGTTTGACCACCAAATTGATGTGGTCTAACAGAATGCGGTCGCCGTATTGAACGTATATATTGTTAAGGGATAACATAGCGCCGCAAAGATAGTACAAAACGGTGTTACCATTTTCGTTGCTTTTTGAAAAACCAAAAGTTCTTTGGATTTCAGGTGTTTTTAATGGGAAAAACGAAGTGAAATATGTTTTGCAGACGGAATGCGCTACTTTTGCCCATATAAACCGGACTGTTTTCATGGACTTTCAAAAAATACCCTCTCCCTGTTTTGTTTTGGAGGAGCAACTGCTGCGGCAAAACCTGCAACTTATTGACCGGGTGCAACGCGAAGCAGGCGTGCAAATCATCCTGGCCTTCAAAGGTTTCGCCATGTGGAGCGCTTTCCCCATCGTGCGCGAGTACCTGTCTGGTGCTACCGCTTCCTCCCTGAACGAAGCCCGGTTGTGTTATGAAGAAATGGGTGTAAAAGCGCATACGTATGCTGTGGCGTACGTGCCGAGGGAGTTTCGGAAAATATTGGGCTATTCGAGCCATGTGACCTTCAACTCCATCGGTCAGTTCCGCAAATACATCGGCAAGGTGCAGGCCTGGCCAGAGCCGGTAAGTGCGGGCATCCGTGTCAATCCGGGCTGGTCGCCCGTAGGTACCGACCTGTACAATCCGGCTGCTCCGGGCTCGCGCCTGGGCGAAACCATAGAAAACTTCAAAGGGCAACTGCCTGAAGGCGTAGAAGGGTTGCATTTTCATACCCTGTGTGAAAGCTCCAGTTTTGACCTGGAAAAAACGCTGGAGTATTTTGAAGCGCAATTCGGTGCCTTTTTGCCCGCTTTAAAATGGGTCAATTTTGGCGGCGGTCACCTCATGACCCGCAAAGGATACGATGTGGAGCACCTCATCAGCGTGCTGCGCGCTTTCCGCCAACGCCACCCACACCTGCACGTGATCCTGGAGCCGGGCAGCGCCATCGCCTGGAATACGGGAGTGCTCGTGTCTACGGTATTGGACATTGTGCACAACAAAGGCATCCAGACGGCCATCCTCGACGTGTCTTTCACCGCGCACATGCCCGACACCCTTGAAATGCCTTATCAGCCCGAGGTAAGGGGCGCTTATTCCGACCCTGCGCTCGGCAAATACCAATACCGCCTCGGTGGGGTCAGCTGCCTGAGCGGTGATTTTATGACGGCATACGGGTTTGACCAAAAACTGAAAATCGGCCAAAAACTCGTGCTGGAAGACATGATCCATTATACCATGGTCAAAACGTCTACATTCAACGGTGTAAACCACCCTTCCATCGCCATTTGGCGGCCAGATGGCCAGTTGGACGTCGTTCGCCGGTTTGGATACAACGATTACAAACGCCGACTGTCTTAACTGGCCATGCGCATTTTCCGTGATTCGGTTTTCGGGCTGACGGCCTTGTTTGTGCTGGGTGCCGCGTTGCTCATCCACCACATTTGGGGGCACGGGGGGCATTTTGGTTTCGACGACATGCACTACGCCCGCCTTGCAAAACAGTTTGCCGACGGCGTTTTTCGCACTGCCGCAGACCATTATACGTACCGCTGGGGCATGGTTGTGCCGCATGGTTTTGTGTATGCCCTGTTTGGCGTGGGCGACCACGCTTCGGCCATCGTACCCATAGCGGCTACGCTCCTCACCCTTTGGTGTATATGGTTGCTTACCGACAGCCTGCCTGCACCCGCCCGCGCATGGGCCATGGCGTTTACGGCATTCAGCGAATGGGTATTTTTTTATTCGGATAAACTGATGCCCGACGTGCTGGTGATGGCTTGCGTGGCCATAGCCGCTACGGTGTACGCATTGCACCGGTTTGGGCGGGGTTTTGCACAACCTGTTTGGGCGGCTTTGAGCTTTACAGGCGCTTTATTTGCCGGGTTTTTGTGCAAGGAGACGGTCTTTTTGGTAGCGCCGGTTTTTGCTTGTTTGTTGATGGTGGATGTTTGGAATAAACGGCTCACCCGATTTTGGCTGTTTGCTGCGGGATTTGGTGTGTTGACGACGGCCGTTTACCTGGTGTACTGTGCGTGGGCATTTGGCCATCCATTGTCGCGTTTCCAGGCTATTTCGGCCAACAGTTACTTCAATCCGTGCAGTTACGATCAATTGCCGCTGGAAAACACCTTGCGCCGAATCGGCTACGAGTTGTGGACGGTATTTTTGTCCACAGGCGTGCTTGTCGGGTTGGTGTTCATCGTTCCGGCGCTGATGCCACGCAGGGATTCGCTTTTGACGGAGCGCACAGACGAACAACGTTTTTTGTTGTTTATGGGCGTCGGTATGCTGTTGGTGAGCAATTTCATGAGCACTTCGCCCAAGGCTTACGTTCCCCTTTGTTTGGACATTCGGCACTATCTTTTTGCCGTGCCGTTTGTGGGCGCGGCGGCGGCAGTGGGCGCAGTGGAATGGTTGAAGGGCCAAACAAGCCTGAGGGCTTATTGGCCTGTGGTTGTGGCGATTGCGATGTTGTATTTGTCGTGGCGATGGTATGCGGAAGGGTTGTATGTATATGCCGTGTTGACCGCAGTGCTGTTGTTTTGCACGGCGTTTCGGCAACGCATGCCGCAAGGGTATATCTGGTGGATCTTGTTGTTGCCCTTGCTGGTGAAGCCCGTGTTGGTGATGCGCAACGCCTTGCAATCAAACTATTCGGTTCAAAAAGACATGGTCTATCGGCATTTGACAGCCAACACGCCCGCTAAAACATTGATTATCAGCAATCCTGTTGAGTGCAATATTGATGAATACCTGTTGGAATTTGACACTTCCCGGGTGCGTTTTGTGTCGTTTAAAACCTTGAAGCCGGAAGCCGTGGCCCAATCGGACACGGTGGTACTCATCCTGAACGGCTTGACGGCCTGGATGAGCAACATGGGCTGGGAGGACATGCCAGAGTGGGTGCAGCGGCCCGACTCCACCCGCGTACTCCTGGAGCAGCGGGGTGGAATTGAGTGGTACGGGCTAAACAAGGCGGATTTGATGCGCCGTTTGCAGTAGTCGTTTCAGACGTAAAGGAAATACAGCAGTGCTACCAGGATCAGGGTAACGACACCCAGGATGATCATGAACATGCGGCCGTCTTTGGCGTCTTGTTCGGCGTACTTCTGTTTTGCAGCAAATTTTTTACGTGTAGCCATTGGTGTGGTATTTTGATTATTCGTTGATTCGTAGTCTGAATCCTAAACCATTGATTAGGATCGAACGACGAACACTTGTTCTTGTTCGAGCAGGGGCAGGCGTTTCAGGCGCAAAAAGAGTTGGGTGGTGGCAATGACATCTTTTTCGCAGTAGGTTGCGATGCGGTCGAGGTCTCCGTCTTCCCAGAAAACACGGGCAACATCGCTGCCGTCAATGTCGTCTTTGGGCGAAGGAATGTCGAAAAGGGCAGTGAGCAGGCGCAGGGAAGTAAAGTTTTTGTTGTCGCCAAATTTCCACATTTCCAGGGTGTCGAGCAGGTGTTTGGTTTCCCAGGGTTTACGGCCGGCAATGTCGAGCATGCGCGGCAGGGGCAATTGGTTGACCAGCATGCGGCGGCAGATGTAGGGCACGTCGAACTCCTTGATGTTGTGCCCACACATGGCAAACCGGTCGGGGTTGTTGAAGTGCTTGGCGAGCAGTTCGCTGAAATCCTCGAGCAAGCTGGCTTCAATGGTGTTTGCAAACGATTTGACGCGCATGACGGGTTTTTCGCCTTCGGCGCCTTTGGTGAGGAAACCCACAGAAATGCAGATGATCCGGCCAAATTCGGCATAAATGCCTGCCCGTTCGGCAAAAAGCTCGGCCATCTCATCGTACTCGATTTCCGTTTCCGGTCGTTTCAGCAATTGGCGGCATTTTACGCCCCAAAGCTCCTGCATGTCCTCGGGCAGGTCTTCAAAATCGGCCACCGACGGCACCGTTTCAATGTCGAGGAACAAAATATTGTACAGATCAAATGCGTCAAAAGCAGACATGGCACACCTTGTTATATGGGAGGGTAAAGATAATGTATTTGGAGAAAAAAATACATGTGCATGCAATAAAGGAATGTGACTTCATGTTTTTAGACCGTCAATATCGAGCAAGACATGACTGAACAAAAAAATCTTGCTTGAAAGGTTGCCTATGCAATAATCCTACATTCACTAAACTAAACCTTTCATCCACAGTATGAACACACCCACCAATTTCAATCAGTCCTCCCCGAATCCAACTCCTGATTTCGGCGCTCCGCAAAACAAAGACAATTCGAAGCAAATCATCACGGCTATGGGCATCGCCCTGGCGCTGTTGCTTGGTTTGAGCATCTGGTTGCTCTGGTCCAAGTCGCAAACCAGCCAACAATTAGAAGCAACCGGCATCGAATTGAGCGAGCAAAAACAGGCATTTGCCGACCTTGATGTGCAATTCAACGAAGCCAAAACGCAGTTGGAAGAGCAAAAAGGCATCAATGCTGAACTGGACGCCAAAATCAACGAACAGCTTCAGCAACTGGAAGAAAAGAAAGGCCAGATTGCGGGCCTGATCCGCGAAAACAAAAACTACCGCGGTGCCATGGCTGATTTCCAGGCTCAAAAAACCGCCTGGCTGACCGAAATCGACGACCTGAAGCGTCAAATGGGCGTTTTGACCGAGCAAAATGCAGCACTGAGCACTTCGCTGACCGAAACGTCTACCCGACTCGAAGAAGAAACTTCTGCCAAAGCAGCCCTCATTTCTGAAAAAACACAACTCGAAACCGAGCGTGTGGAGCTGACTAAAAAAGTGGACATTGCTTCTGCCGTGAAAGTGAAAAACGTAACGGTTAAGCCGGTCGACCTGAAGAAAAGCGGCAAAGAGAAAGAAAAGAACAAAGCCAAAAATGTGGAGCGCCTCAACATTTGCTTCCTGACAGAAGCCAACGAAGTGGTGCCTGCCGGCGAAGAAACGTTCTACCTCACCATCCTTGACCCTACAGGCTCTACCCTCGCCATTGAAGACCTCGGTTCGGGTGTGGCCAAAGAAAAGAAAACAGACTCGGAATTCCGTTACACGGTATCGCAGTCGGTTTCTTATGACAACACCGAAACCAACGTATGTGCCGCATGGCAGCCTGGTCAAAACTTTGCTAAAGGCAAATACACGATCCAGATTTACAACAAAGGCTACCTCGTGGGCACCAGCTCGTTCAACCTGAAGTAAGCACAAAAAGAATTAAGGCCTTTGCGCACTGAGCGCACTCTCGGCCGCATGAGCAATCATGCGGCCGTT
>JBMOHO010000232.1:0-6432 GCA_049317805.1 Saprospiraceae bacterium | reverse complement strand
GCCAAAGTCGATTCGTTGAGCATCAGCGACAAAACCGCGCTGTTTGTGGCCAACGGCGCCACCATCACCATGGCATATTTCAATTATCCGGACAAATCAGACGACATCATTGCGTCCTCCGGCATTTCATGGTTGTGGAAGAATGCTGAACAGGCGGCCCTTACCCACAAAGCACAATTGGTCATTTCCATCATTGGCGATGACCGCCGGGCGCTTGAAATGTACATGACGTTTACCCGTTGCGCCGCAGCGGCGCTGGAAAACACCAATGCATCCGGCGTTTTTATGAACAGCCAGTACCTGTTGCTGGAAAAGGGGTATTACCTCTCCGCAGCCAACAACCTGAACAAACAACAGGCGCTACCCTTGTATTGCTGGGTATATTTTGGCATCATGGAAAAAGATGGCGTACATGGTGGCTATACCTATGGCATGACCGAGTTTGGCGGCGTGGAGATGGAAGTCAACAGCAAAGATGCCACCGTGAGCGATTTGCACAACCTGCTGTATGCAGCTGCGCTGAAAGCGGTGGAGTCCAGAAAGCCCTGGCGAAATGGAGACGTGTACACAACCAGTGCAGGCGATAAATTGACGTTAAAAACGGCCAAAGGAACGTATTTGGATCAACAGGTGCTGCTGATAGGGCTTTAAAGCCGGTTTCACCGCACCACGGTCACGGTTCCTTGTTGTTGCTCAAGGTGGCCGTCGAGGAACCTGATTTGCGCCAGCCAGGTATACACGCCCGGCGCGGCGAATTTGCCGTCCCGACGCCCGTTCCAGCCCTGGATCGGGTCGTTGGGCCAAAAGTCGGTGCGTTCAAATACCAGTCCGCCGTTTCGGTCAAAAATCTGCAATTGTTGAATTTTGTTGACCGACCAGTCGCCGTAAATCGTGAAATAGGTGTTTTGTTCGCTCCCGGGTTGAATGACATTGGGGACGTACAATTGGGGTACTTCTACCTCTATTAATATTTGGTCGCGGGCGGTACAGCCTTCCGGCGTCTCGATCGTAATTGCGACGGTGGTATTGTCCGAAAGGTATGTGGTGATGGCGAGGTCGTTGCTGATGCCGGGCATATCGGGCGGGCGCCAACTGATGGCGCTAAGCGATGCATAGGCAGGGTATACAACCGCCCGGACGTTGACTTGCCCCCCTTTGGGCACGCTGTAGTCGTCGGCTTCCAGATAGACACTGAGCTGTTCGGGTTCGGTCACTTCCACAATCTCGCTCAGGATACATCCTTGTGGGTTGCGCACCGATAGAATGTACGTGCCTGCCCACAGCCGTTCGAACTCGGGTCGGGTGCTCCAAACGATGCCGTCTATGGAAAAATAAAAAGGGCCCTCGCCGCCAAATACAGAATCAATGCGGATGTTGCCATTGCGCAGGCCATGGCATTGTACAGGCGAGATGCTAACCTTTATGCTGTCTATGCACGCCTGGGCACCCGGCAGGGCGAAGGCGCAAAAACAAAGGCACAACATTAAAAAACGGTGATACGGCATCATACAGCAGGGTGCGGCGTTGCGCAACAAGATACGGTTGTTCTCTTGATTTTGCAAATGTCGTACCAAAAGAGGCGTATATGGTAAGAAACGCTGCCTAAGCCTGCCGTTTTTTGATACAGATTCATCGGCGGCTGTCCCGCGATCATCGATAATGCGTAACTTGGCACTTGTCCAAGTGGATAAACTCCGGCATATTTGCACTACATCATTTCGCACCACCTTATGACACCGTTCAAACATTTCAGTAAAGAGCGTCAATTATCCCAACGTTTGCGCCAGGGCGGCCTCTATGTGGCCGTAGCCGCGTTGTTGGCCACCCATACGCAATGCGGCAACAGCAACAACGGCAGCGACTGGGAAGAAGTGACCACATATGAAGTGACCAAAGGGGTAATCACCACCATCGAGGAAGTCGCGCCTGAACAATTCGAGATCATCGGCGAACAAATTGTGGAAGGCAAAGATTCCTCCAGGGTCATCATCAAACGCCTCAACGGCACCATAGATACCATGACCCTGACGCAAGCGAAAGGCTTGGTGGGTGCCCAAGACACCGTATACCGCGAAAGCACCCAACACTACCGCTCGGGCTATGGCCACGGCATGGGCAGCGTATTGTGGTGGGGTGCCATGGGGTATATGATGGGCCGCAGTTTCAATACGCCTACACAACCCGGCATTTACCGTCCAACTGCCGGTGGAAACAACGGCTTTGTGGCCCGCGGGGCGTCGGAGCAACTCAAGCAGACCGCCATTCCGCGCACCCAAATGCGCCCGGTCAGCGGTAAAAGCGGGTTTTTTCGCAACAGTGGGCGATCGAGTGGGGGGTAGTTGAGTTTAGGAGTTTAGGGGTTTAGGAGTTGAGGAGTTGAGGAGTTTAGGAGTTTAGTTTAAAAAAAAGGGATGCAAAAACAAACATTAAGCCAGTTGCCCAACGCTGTTTTTAAGGAAATGGGCTGGGATTACTTTATTTCTGAAGAGGCCCGGGATTACTTAGCCAATGAGGTTGTGGTGGTCAGCGACGCGGAGCGCGAGGCATTTTACGAGGCAGGCAACCGTTTGTACGAACTGTTTGTCGACGCCGGAGAGTACGTGCTGCGCAAAAACCTGCTCGCCACCATGGGCATCCCGGCCAACCTGCACGCGTTGATCAGGCACACCTGGGAAGACGACCGCAACCTGCACCTGTTCGGACGCTTCGACTTTGCCGGCGGTACCGACGGACTGCCCATCAAACTCATCGAATTTAACGCCGACACGCCCACTTCGCTGCCGGAAACGGCCATCATCCAGTGGGGGCAATTGCGCGCCAACGGCATACCCGAAGAACAGCAGTTCAACTTTGTGTACGACGCCCTCATCGCCAACTTCAAAAGCCTGCAAGAACTCAACCCCGACCGCGAACCGGCCATCCTGTTTTCTACCCTGCGCGACGCGCCGGAAGACGACCACAATGTACAATTGCTCGAAATGGCCGCGCGCGAGGCTGGTTTTGAAACGGCCTTCCGTTATGTTGATGAAGTGGTTTTTTCCCCCTATAACGGTATTTTCGCTTCAGATGGCCAAGGAAACACCACGCAATATCCGTACTGGTTCAAACTGATCCCCTGGGAATACATCGCCCTCGACGAGCCAGAGTTGATGGAAACGCTCACCAAAATAGTGGTGAACGGACATGCCGTGGTGCTCAATCCGGCTTATACCATGCTGTTTCAGTCAAAAGCCATTCTGGCATACCTGTGGGAGCGGAACCCGGAAGAGCCAACCCTGCTGGAGTGCAGCCTGCAGGAGCCCATTGGGCGCAGCCATTACCCGTTTGTGGAAAAGGTGGTTTTAGGGCGAGAAGGTGCCAATGTAGCCATTTTTGACGCCGAAGGGCTGCCTGAAACGGTACGCAGCGGCGAGTATGAAGACCAGATAAAAGTGTACCAGGCCTTGGCCCAGCTGGCCCGCGACGAACAGGGTCAATACTACCAGGCAGGCGTATTTTTTGCCTATGAATCCTGCGGATTGGGTTTCAGGCGGAGTCCGAGTCGGATTATTGACAATGCTGCCCAGTTTGTCGGGCACATGGTGGGTCAATGATGCGTTTACTTTTACTAATGCTTGATGCCTAAGTAAATGGTGTTTCAGGTGTTTACGGCAACGTAAAATAATACTGTCCCTCCGCTTAATTTTTTTTCTTTTCAATCACCAAAGGCAACAGTTCTAATGGTGTTTCCCACAATTTCTGCTGGGCCTCGGCACGGCGGCGTGCCGCATTGTTGGGGAAAGCAGGCTGTTTTGCAGCGGAAGGCGCAGCACGCGGCACCTGGAGGGTATCGGATGGCCTGGTTGGGTTAGCCGAAACCTTGTTTTGGCGTTTGGGTGCGGCGGCTGATTTCGGGGACTGGGCGGCAGGTTGTTCGGGTTTGTCTGTGGCGGGCGGCGGCGCTTGCTCGGTTGCTGGCGCAGGCGTTTGTGCAGGTGAGGCGACAGCTGGCGCAACAATTGGCGCAGGTTGTTCCGGAACGGATGAAATGCTAAACCAATACAGCCCGAGGGCAATGCTGACCGCTACGGCACCGACCAAAGTCCAATTGCGCCGGCTCCAGCCGGTGCGTGGTTTTGGCATATGCGTCCGCACATGTTCCCAAACGCGATCGGAAGGCGTATCCCAGCCATTAGCAGCTGAAGACTCCGGCAAATCTTTAAACTTTTGACGAAAAAGCGCGTCGATCGAATCAAATTCTTGCGGTTCGGTCATGTTGTCGGGTGGCCGTTAAGATTGCGTAAGGGTTATGAAATGTAAGACTTGTCAATTATTTTTTTGAGGTATTCTCTGGCTTTAAAGAGCTGGCTTTTGCTGGTGCCGATGGAAATGCCCAATTGTTCGGCAATTTCCTCGTGGCTGAAGCCTTCAATGGCGTACAGGTTAAACACCGCCCGATATCCTGGCGGTAGCCGCTGCAACACCTTCATGAGCGATTCCGCGTCGAGTTTGGCTGCAAAGTCCTCGTCGGTGCGAAACAGGTTTTCAAACGGGGCAAAATCACCCGTATCCCGCAAAAAATCGCGCTGCTTTCGCAAGTGGCTGAGGGCTGTGTTGACCATAATGCGTCTGATCCACCCCCCCAAAGCCCCATCGCCTCTAAACTGCGCCATATCGCGGTACACGCGGATAAAGCCTTCCTGCAACATGTCTTCCGCCTCCGCCCGGTCACGGGCAAAACGCAGCAGCACACGGAACATGGGCGTGCTAAACTGACGGTACAAGGCGTTTTGCAGCGCCGGGTTGCCGTTCAGTACGCCTTCTACCAAATCCTGGTCGTTCCATTGTTGCATATTTTCTGGTGCTTTTGTTTTGATGCAATAAAATAATAAATGGTTGCCCCAACTCCCAACTCAAAACTCCCAACTCAAAACTCCCAACTCAAAACTCAACTCCCCACCCACTCCACCACCTCAAACGCCGGATGGGCCTGCACCGTATACAGGGACCGGTCGCGGAGGCGAATTTCGCGAATCGGAATGTCTTCTCCGTCCACCAGACAGCGTTTGACAAACTCGGGAAACCCGACGAGGTAAATCAGCACCCGCTCATAGGTGGGCGGCCATTGGCCTTCGGTGCTTTTTTTCAGGGTAAACTGGCCTTTAGCGCCGATGGTATCGAACACAGTCAGGCGGTATTGGCCGTTTTCATGGGCATAACCCTCGCCGTCGTCTTCGTACAGGTGGCTTTTTTCGGTGCCGTCTTTGTAAAAGGCGTACAACGTGAGTTCATCGACGGGTTTTTCATCCGTCCATTGGCGCACTGGATAAATGGGCAACACCGCGCCGGCGCGCACAAAAAACGGAATCTGATCCGGCACAAGGTTGATGAACAGGCTGTCGCGGCCAGCTTGACCATTCCAGAAGTAATACCACAGGCCCTTGGGCAGGTGCACTTCCTGGCGTTGTATTTTGGGTTGAATAACCGGACTTACAAACAGGTGCTCGGCAAACGCAAAGTCGCGGTCCTGCTTGAGCAATTTTGGGTTGGCGCTGTCTTCCATAAAACCGTGCCGCAGCACCGGCGTGCCGTGTTGTTTGAGCAACCAAAAGGCCGTGTAGAGGCAGGGCAGCAGGGCATACCGCAATTCGATGGCTTTTTTGGCCAGCTCGGTCCATTTATCGCCGAAAGACCAGGGTTCCTGATCTGCCCGGTGCAGCTCGGGGTCGGTCAACTGGGCCTCGTCGGTGAGTGCGTCACCGCTGATGTGCTGGCCCATGCTGTGCACGCGCATGAGCGGGTGGAAAACGGCCAGTTGCAACCAGCGCACAAACAGTTCGGCGTCGGGTTTGCCCGCAAAACCGCCGATGTCGGTGCCGCAAAATGAAAAACCCGACACGCTGAGGCGCTGGCACTGCACGTTGGCTATTTGCAGGTGCTCCCACGAAGACCAGTTGTCGCCCGTCCACACCGCCGCAAAACGTTGTCCCCCGCTGAAACTGGCCCGTGTGAGCAAAAACGGCCGTTTGTCGGACCGCAAGGCTTTCAGGCCTTCGGTGGTGGCGCGGGTCATGAGCAAGCCATACGTGTTGTGGTACTGTCGATGGCTGCCCGGGTGGCCGTCACCGGCGTGCATCACGTAGTCTGGCAGGGTTTTGTGGTGGATGTGGAACACGGCGGGTTCGTTCATGTCGTTCCAGAATCCGTCTACGCCCGCGTCGAGCAAGGGCGGGTGCAGGGTGCCCCACCATTCGCGGGTGTTGGGCCGCGAGAAGTCGGGGAACGCGCAATATCCCGGCCACACCGGCGCATGGGCAATTTGCCCCTCGGTGTTTTTCAAAAAATGGTTGCCCTCCAGGCCTTCCTGATAGACCGGGTAGGTGAGGTCTTCCTTGATGCCGGGGTCGAGCATGAGCACCGTGCTAAACCCTTGTTCGCGCAGTTCGCCGATCA
>JBMOHO010000231.1:0-6459 GCA_049317805.1 Saprospiraceae bacterium | reverse complement strand
TGCAAAACCTACGGCAACACCACGAACGCCAACTACAACATCAAAACCCTGTCCGTGGCCATGCGCCGCATCGAAATGCTCCAAAACCTGCTGTACACCGTGCCAGGCCCCAAAATGATGTGGCAATTCGGTGAACTGGGCTACGACTACACCATCAACTACTGCCCCAACGGCACCGTCAACACCAACTGCCGCGTGGATCCAAAGCCCATCCGCTGGGATTACCTCCAGGATCCCTACCGCCGCCGCCTGCACGACGTAACCGCCGCCCTGTTGTACCTCCGCAACACCTGGGACGTGTTTGAAACCAGCGATTTCAACACCAATATTGCGAGCGGACAGTTTCGCACCATCCAACTCAACGACCCCAATTTGAATCAGCGGGTATTCGTCATGGCCAACATCGGCACCACCACCGGCACCACTCCCATCGTTTTGCCCACCAGCGGCTGGTGGTACGAGTATTACACGGGAGACAGTGTTGTGTCCATCAACAATGGCCCGATACAGTTTACCCTTTCCGCTGGGGAGTACCGGCTGTATACCAACCGCAAAGTGCCCCTGCCGCCCGGCTTGAATCCTACCCCCACGGTGGAGGTTTCCGGCCCCATTGACGGCGTGGTGGTTTTTCCCAATCCGGCAACAAACCTTGCTTATGCTGACGTTTATTTGCGCGACCAGGCAGACTTACGCCTGTCGGTAGTGGATGCCCTGGGCCGCATGGTGTACCAACAACAAACCGGCCTGTTGCCCACAGGTGATTACCGTTTTGAAATGCCCATGCAAAACCAGGCCAAAGGGATTTATTTCGTTAAAGTAGAAACAGCAAATGGAATGGTGGTGAAACGCCTGATAATCCATTAATTTCACGGAAAAAATTCCCCTTATAAAACGCAGTTTATGAAGCTGTTACCCGCCTATTAAAAACCGGTAATCGTCATACTTCGCGTCTTCGGTTTTCATTTCCAGCAAATCCAGCACATCGCCGTACAAGGCGCTGAGTTCGGGCGCGGTGCGGGCCGTACGCAATTCCAGCGATTGTTGTTCAATCTGTGCTTTGCGCCAGGCATGTGTCTGGCTGATGCGATCAAGGATCAGGCGGCATACCTCATCGTGGTTGTCGTGCCCGCCTGCTTCTACCGCTTCGCGAAAAGCCTGGCGGTTGCGGGCGATCATGCGGCCTTCTTCGAGGATAAAATACGCCGTGTGCGGCCACTGATCGGGCGGCGGCAGCAGATGGGCGTACAGCATGAGCTGGAGGTCTTCGTTGTTGCGGATCATCTCGCGGCGGCGGCGGGCGCCCCCCCACTTGAAATCCACAATGGCCCACTCATTGTCGCGCTGCAACACCAGATCGGCCTTGGCGCGCAGGGGCAGTTCGCCCAAAAAACCTTCGAGCGGCAGTTCGGTGTGGGCCACCGTCCAGTTGTTTTGGCGCAGGAGCGATACGAGGGTCCACGCCGCGCGCTGCACCTTGTTCAGGAAAGCTTTTCGTTCGGGTTCCCTGCCATACAGCAAGAGGGTGGAGCCCTCCTGTTCGAGCAACTTGATGGATTGGGCGTCAATCCAGGCATACACATCGGCACGGCCCAGCCCAGCGATGTCTTCGCGCAGCAACATTTCCAGCATGCGGTGACTTAAATTGCCCAACAACTGCGCTTCAGCGCTCACACGCAGCAGGCCCGCCGGAAAAAACCGCAAATGCTGCCGAAAAAACCAGCGGTGCGGGTAGTACAACATTGATTCCAGTTGGGTCACCGTTTCGTATTCCACAGGCAACAGCCGATCCGGCGCTGGCAGGCGCAGGTGCGGACGCGGACGCTGCGCAGGTTGTACAGGCACCCCTACGCGCTCGACGGCGCTTGCCCTGCGGTCTACACGCTGGGCCAAGCCCTGCTCATCCACTGCACACCAAAGCAAATGCGCGTCTTTAAACGTTGCTTCCAGGTCGCCCAACAACAGGTGCGGTTGCGCGTCGGAGCCGTCTACCCGTTCCGGACAAACCAGGATCAATTGTTGGGCGGTTTGCAATATGGCCTGCCGTTGTTGTTGGAGCTTACGGCGCGCTTCTCGGTCCGGTTTTTCCAAAAAGCAGTTTAGTTTTTCCAAAAACACGCGTTCCGAACGACGCCAAAAATCTGGCGGCGGTACCGCACCGTCATACCGAAAATTCCACCACAGCAGGCGTTCGGTTGGCGTGGCTACCGCGCCGGGCGCATGCACAAAATCCAGTCGACCCTCCTCCACCGCTTCCAGTTGCATGGGAGACGGTTCATATACGGTGCGTACGATGCGTTCGAGTTCTAAAAAACGCAATCGGGTGTCGGGCAGGGCCTCCAAAAGATCCCGTATGCGGCGTGCCTGCTCGGCCAGCACCAGCATGGCGCTGTCTTTGCCACTGGAGGCTTCAAAAGCGCCCAAACCCCAAAGATGGAGGTAAGCGTATAGCCCGATGGCGTCGCGCTTGGGCACGCCCGCGTCGGTGGGGTAACGCCGCCGGTCAAACCAGAAGTCGTATTGTTGTCGCGCTTCCGCAGGCGTATGCTCCTGGTCTAAATAGCCCAGCACTGCGCCAAACCAGGTGTCGCTGTACAGGCCCGGTTTGTCGGCCAGCACCCGTGCGATCACCTGTCCGAGCCCTTCGTCAATGGGCTTGATGGGCAGGGTGACAAACTCCATGATTTTGTACACATCCACGGGCTCCCACAGGAAAGCAGGTGCCAGTTTGAGCACCTGCAACGAGGGCCGCGCCAGCGACGCCGACAGGATGCCGAAGGCCGGAAGCCGTTCAAGCAACATGGCCTGCTCCAACTGGCGGTTCATTTCGGGCAACAATACCAATGGACGCCATTCCGGATTGGCGGCCAGCAACTGGGCAATGTGGGTGGCGGCCTCTGCGTCGCGTTGTGCCTTCAGGAGCAGCAGGGAACCGTCGGCCTGCGCGGTGATGCTGCCCGCATCGGGTTGGCCCGCGAGCCGTCGCTGCCACTTGCCCAGATCAGTCTCCGCCGCCGCTGCAGGCTCCACTGTGCGTGCGCGAACGGGTATGCCCTGCGCCCGGCATTGTTGCAGGAGTCGCTGCCATTCCACGGGCATCAATTCCTCCGGGTCGTACAACACCACCTCGGCCAAAGGCAATGTTTGTCCGACCAGGGCTTTCAGTACGGCATCCCAGCGTTCGGCGGAGCCGGTGGTCAGCACGTCGTATTCCGGTGTTTGTGTTTTTTGGCGGTACAATTTTTCGACGGCAGCCAGACACTCCAGCCGCTCCGGCATGTCGGCCTGTTCGGCAAAATCCCAGCCGGCGCGCAACAATTCATCGCGGCGTTCCAGCAAGGCCCAGGCCGTGGAAAAACGGTCTGCTTCAAACGATTCCCGGTAAAACGCGTCTGCCTGACCTGTTTCCAAAAGCTGTTGCAACGCCTGCCGGTAAAACTCAATGCGCAGGTAATCCGTTTTGTCCGGAAAACCGCTTCGTCCCAGTTGCGCCTCCAGCCAGTCCAGCAAACGACGGGGCCCAGCGTACAAATCCGCACAATTTACCCGTTCGGGGGTAAACAAGACAGCGTCAAAATCTGGTGAAAGGTGCAGGCGCATGGGTAGGCGTGATTGGGTGGTTCGGCATCAAAGCCTGGGGTGTGTACAAAGATAGGCACAAGTTCAAATCTAGCCTTACTTTTGCCAAACATGAATTTTGAACATTGACTATGCATACATCAGACATCACCATACGCGTACAACTTGACGACGAGCGCGTGCCCGTTAAAATTGAATGGGCTGCCAGCGACATGCACCCGGAAGGCACCCTCGAAGAATGCAAAGCCATGATGGTGGCCTTGTTTGACAAAGCCCACCGCGACACCCTGCGCATCGACCTGTGGACCAAGGAAATGCAGGTCATGGAAATGGATCGTTTTGTATACCAGATGCTGAACTCGCTTGGCCAGTCGTACCTGCGCGCTACCCAAAACAAGGAAATGGCCGAAGCCATGGCCCAGTTTGCGCACTTTTTTGGCGAAAAAACGGAGATCATTCCAAAGCAGTGAGAAGCGACAAAACTGTATACGATTGCCCACTACCCATCACACCCTCCAACCGCTCCCGGTGCGTGTCGGTCATGAACACTTGCCCATAACCCCGACCAATAAGCAACGCAACCAACTGCGTCACGCGCGCAGCATCCAATTTGTCAAACACATCGTCGAGCAATAAAATGGGGGCCAGTCCCGAGTCACGGCGCAACAGTTCATACTGCGCCAAGCGCAGGGCCAGCAGGAAGGATTTCAATTGTCCTTGCGAACCGAACTTTTTGACCGCCTGGCCATCCAATTGAAAATCAAGGTCATCCCGATGTATGCCGGCAGTAGTGCGCTCCAAAAAACGGTCTTTTTCCAATCGTTCTTTCAACAAAGTTTGCATATCGGCCCCGCTAAGATCGGAGGCATAAGCAATGTGCGCGTTTTCGCGGCCGCCGCTGAGCAGTCCGTACAGTTCCTGGAAAACGGGCAACAAATCCGCCACAAAAGCCTCCCGACAGCGGTGAATCAAAAGGGCGGGTTCGGGCAGCAGTTGGTCTACCGATTCGAGCAGTGGCGCGTCGAAACGGCGTTGGTCGGCAAACTGTTTAAGCAGTGCGTTGCGTTGTTTCAACGCCTGTTGATAGCGGGTGAGGGCAAGCAGATAAGCCGGGTCGGTTTGCGCCAGCGCCGTGTCCATAAACCGCCGCCGGTCTTCACTGCCGTCCTGCACGAGCGCCACGTCGTCGGGCGCAATCATCACCACCGGATATCGGCCGATGTGCTGGCTCAGCCTGGTTAAAGGCTGGCCGTTGCGCTCCAGCACTTTGCGCAGGTTAACCGGAAACTTGATCACCATGTGCTCCTGTTCGTCCAATCGGTTAAATTGCCCTTCGAGGCGAAAAAAGGCCTCACCGTGTTCGATCAATTGCTTGTCTGTCAATCCACTGTAGCTGCGTCCCATGCACAAGCAATAAATGGCCTCCAGCACATTGGTTTTGCCCACGCCGTTCAGCCCCGTCAGGCCGTTTAGCCCGGAAGAAAAGGCAAACGACCGGTGCGTGTGGTTTTTAAAGTGCGTTAAGGTCATTTTGGTGAGCCACATGCCTCAGGAAATTTGAAACTTTTGCAACATTGGAGAACCTTGTAAAGCGGACCGCATAAACACCGCCGACGCCTCCATGTCATCGTGCAACACCCTGTCGGCTTCCAACCTGGGCACCACCACCCGATAAGCCGCCGCCACCCGTTCAACTGCTTCTGAACTCTGCAAAGGCCTGCGGAACTCCAGCGCCTGCACACCCACCATCAGTTCTATGGCCAACAACCGTTCGAGGTTGAGCACCACCCGGCGGGCTTTGGTGGCCGCGTTGGCAGCCATGCTCACGTGGTCTTCCTGGCCGTTGCAGCTCACCATGCTGTCGGCCGAAGCAGGCATGCACAATCCTTTGTTTTGACTCACCATGGCCGCTGCCGTGTATTGAGCGATCATAAATCCGGAGTGCAGGCCCGGATTATCGGTCAAAAAGGCTGGCAGCCCGCGTTGTCCACCAATGAGCTGGTACACCCGACGTTCGCTGATGCTGCCCAGTTCGGATAGCGCCAGTGCCAGGTAGTCGAGCGGCAACGCCAGCGCCTGCGCGTGGAAGTTGCCGCCCGACAAAATGGCGTCGTCGTCCGGAAACACATTCGGGTTATCGGTCACCGCATTGATCTCGGAGAGCGTCGTCTGGCGTATGTGTTCCAGGGCATCGGCCGAAGCGCCGTGCACCTGCGGCACACAACGAAACGCATAAGGGTCCTGCACGCTTTCTTTGTCGGCTGCACGGATGGCGCTGTCGGCCAACCAATGGCGAAGTGCGGCCGCTGTGCTCACCTGCCCCGCATGCGGCCGAATGGCCTGCAAACGCGCATCAATGGGCGAACTGCGGCACATAAAGGCGTCGTACCCAAGGGCGGCGTTGAAATTGGCCCAACCCAACAGCCGATCGGCCTCCATCAGGCACCACACGGCATAAGCAGCCGAAAACTGGGTGCCGTTGAGCATCGCCAGGGCTTCTTTGGCCTTGAACCGCAGCGGCGTCCAGTGGTGCAGGGCAAGCACCACGTCGGCGCGCTGTCGGCGGCCCTCGTACCAGCACTCGCCTTCGCCTATGAGGGGCAGACTCAGGTGGGCCAGCGGCGCCAGATCGCCCGAGGCGCCCAGCGAACCGAGTTCAAACACCACGGGCAACACGTCGGCGTTGAAAAAGTCGATCAGGCGATCCACTACCTCTTCCCGGACAGCCGAATAGCCTTGCGCCAGGCTTTGAATTTTGAGCAAGAGCATGATTTTGACCAGTTCAGGCGGCACAGCGTCGCCGGCACCGGCGGCATGAGAGCGCACCAGATTAAGTTGCAGCAGCTCAATATCGGCGTCGGAGATGCGGATGTTGCACAAGGA
>JBMOHO010000230.1:0-6472 GCA_049317805.1 Saprospiraceae bacterium | reverse complement strand
CATCAAGGAAAAAAACGAGTACCAGCTCACCACTGCCCTCGAAATGCTCCGTCATGAAGGTCTACAGTTTCACACCGGTGAAATAGACGAGTGGCTCGACTGCGGCAACAAGGAAGCGATTCTGTACTCCAACGAACGCATGCTGGAGTTTAACCGCGATAACGGCCTCATCGCCAAAGACGCCATCGTGGAAAACAGCATCATCATCCCGCCCTGCTTCATCGGCAACCACGCCGTGGTGCGCAACGCCGTAGTTGGGCCTTATGTGAGCGTCGGGCATAATTCGTCGGTCGAAAATACCGTTATTGCACACAGCATTATCCAGAACAAATCGCAAATCAAAAATGCGGTGCTGGAACACTCCATGATCGGCAACGCCAGCCGATTCATTGGCTCTAAAGACGAGCTGAACCTGGGCGACTATTCGAACTTTTCGAAACGCTGAGCTGTTTGAGCTTGTCCGGCTGTTTTTGATGATTCCTCCAGGGAATCGAACCTGTATGATATGAAGCGTTCTTTTTTTGCAGGCGCCCGCATTGTGGTCGCGTTGGCTATGCCAGTTTTTTCTTTTGCCCAAAACACCCTCGAAGGCAAGTTGGCCATCGTGCCGGAAGAGGAGGTGAACCGCCAAAGCGCTTTTGTCGACGCCGAACGCGAACGCCTGCTCAGCCACCGGGATAAAGCCTTGCAGCTCTACAAAGCCTTTCTGCGCGATAACCCGGGTGTCGGCGCAGCCTGGTACGGGCTCGCCCGGGTGCAGGCTGAACTCGAAAGCAACGGCGAAGCCCTCGAAAGCATCTCCAAAGCCATTGCGCTCGACCAGGCCAATCCGTGGTACACTATTTTTCAGGCCGACCTGCTCGAAAGCGCTGGCAGGGCCGCCGACGCCGCCGAAGTGTACGCGCAAATGATCCGCACTTATCCGGACAATACCGACTATCTCCGACACTTAGTTTACCTGCAAACCCTCGCCGGTAAACCGCAGGATGCCTTGAAATCGTTGGACAAACTCGAAAAAAAGACGGGTTTTTCCCCCGAAATCGCCGACAAAAGGCACATCATCTACGTCGGTTTGGGCGAAAACAAAAAAGCCGCAGCCGAACTGGAACGCCTCGTCAACGCGTATCCCGATCGCCTGGACTATCGGCGCCGGCTGGCCGACTTCTACCGCCAGCTGCCCGACGATGCCAACGCCAAAAGGGTGTATGCCGACATCCTGAAACGGAATCCGCAAGACCCTGCCGCTTTGCTCGCCACCGGAAAGGGTGCCGCCAACAACGTGCTGGCTGATCCAAACGTGCCGATGGACACCAAAATCCGCGAGCTGATGACCAAACTGCTGGCCTATCAACAAAAACCGAATCCGACCCTCTATAACGAACTCCTCGCCGCCGCCGCCGCCCTCGAACAGGCACACCCCAAAGACCCGCGCACCTGGAGTTTTTCGGGCGACGTGTACTACCTCGGGGACCGGCAGGCGGAAGCCCTTGAGCGTTACCAGCGCTGCCTGCAATTTCCGCAGGCGCCATTTTCAGTGTGGGAAAATACCCTGCGCATCCTGTACGACCAAAACAAAGACGATCAGGTGCTCCTCACGGCCGAAAAAGCCATGGATGCCTGGCCCAATCAACCGATTGCATACCTCTATTATGGCCGTTCCGCCGTCCGGCTCGGGCGTCCGAAAGAGGCCATTCCTGTACTCCAACAGGCCAAATTGATGACCGCTCAAAGCGCCGACACGGCCCTTAAACAAGACATACAGGCGGCTCTGGAGGCCGCTCAAAAGCAAAAATAACCCCCACGACTATGCAATTAATCGCCACCACCATGGAAGGGCTGGAGTCTGTACTGGCCCGTGAACTGGAGGCCCTGGGCGCACAAGACATCGCGCAGTTGCGCAGGGCTGTGTCTTTCGAAGGCGATCTTGCACTCCAATACAAAGCCAATTACACCTTGCGTACCGCCTTGCGGGTGTTGCAGCCGGTGCACCAGTTCAGCGCCGAACACGAAAAACAACTGTACCACGGCGTGCGGGAAATAGACTGGAAACAGTATCTCGACTTGAAAGGTACGCTGGCCATTGATCCGGTGGTCACCAGCGAATTTTTCAAGCACTCGCACTACACTGCATTGCTGGCCAAAGACGCTATTGTAGACCAGTTCCGCGAGCAAACCGGCGTGAGGCCGGATGTCAACGTCGAATACCCGCACCTCCGCATCCACCTCCGCATCCACCGAGACCAGGTGTATGTTTCACTCGACAGCAGCGGCGATTCTCTCCACCGCCGAAATTACCGGCGCGACACGGTGGCTGCCCCGCTCAACGAAGTGCTGGCGGCGGGCATGATCGGCCTGAGCGGCTGGAACGGCAGCACCCCTTTTGTAGACGCCATGTGCGGCAGCGGTACCTTGCCCATAGAAGCCGCCTTGTTGGCCATAAATCGGCCGGTGCAGCAATTGCGCGAACGATTCGGGTTCGAGCGCTGGCCCAATTTTGACCCGGCGCTCTGGAAAAAGGTCAAGGCCGAAGCCGATGCCGCCGAACACGTCCCCGAATTCCCGATTTTTGCCTCCGACAAAGACCCGCGCGCCCGAAACGCCACGTCCATCAACGTCATGGCTGCAGGACTCGAGCGCATCATCCGCATCGAAAAATACCAGTTCGAAAAATTTACGCCTCCCGACACACCGGGCACGCTCATGATCAACCCGCCTTACGACGAACGCATGTCGCTCGATGACGCCATCGCCTTTTACAAATCCATCGGCGACCGCCTGAAACACCACTGGACTGGCTGGAATGCCTGGGTGATCTCGGGCCACAAAGAAGCCCTCAAGCACTTGGGCCTGAAAACAAAGCAAAAAATTCCGCTCCTGAATGGCGCTATTGAATGCGGGTTTTATCAGTATGAGTTGTTTTGACAATCTTTCGCCTTTGCACAACCCACCAAACTTTTGCGGTTTTACATTTTGCGGTTTTGCGGTTTAGATTTCTTTTAATTTAAAAAATTTTTAAATATTTAAATTTTTTAAATAGAAAAACTGCAAAATGTAAAACCGCAAAACCGCAAAAGTACTGTGCCCTCAAAAACGGTAAAATTTGTGCCTTTATGAACAACAAATTTTTTCTACTGCTGCTGTTGTTTTCCTTGCATGTCCTGGGGTTAAGCGCTCAAACGAGCACCTGGGATGCGGCCCTGACCCGCTATGCAGCCCAAAAAAACCGGGTCGATCAAAAAAAAATGTTCGTGCAGGTCGAAAAAACAGAAAAAAATTTGCCCGGAATGCGCGCGCTGCCGGCCTGGGAAGCGGCTGATTTGCCCCTGTTTTGCAAAATAGAGCACCATATGGCCCAAAAATCGCGCATTCCGGTCTTGTTTCGCCTGGGTTCGGTCGATTACGTCAATTTTCTGGAACAAAAACCGGGGTATGGGCACTAACGCATAGATTTGTATTTTTACCCCATGAATTACCGAGTACATTTTATTGAAGAGCAGGCCGAGTTTGACCGCGTCATGCAAACCCTCGCCCATGAACCCTGGATTGGATTCGACACGGAGTTTGTCGGCGAAAAATCGTACGTACCTGTGTTGTGCCTCATTCAGGTGGTGTCTGAAAACGACATTTACCTGCTGGACACCCTGAAGCTGAAAGATTTGAGCGCTTTTCTGAGGCTCGTGGAAGACCCTGAAATCCTGAAAATCACCCATGCGGGCGACAACGATTACCGGCTGCTGCACACCCTGTACAAAACGGTGCCCCAAAACACGTTTGACACCCAGATTTCCGCCGGATTTGTGGGCTACAACTACCCGGCCGGTTTCGGCAAAATCGTGGAGAAAGAACTGAAAGTCAATCTGGCCAAAAGCCACACCGTGGCCGACTGGGAAGCGCGCCCGATTGACCCCAAGGCCCTCGAATACGCCATTGAAGACGTGAAATACCTGCCAGCGCTCCACGCCAAGTTGTCGGCCAAGCTGCGCCGCCAAAACCGGGAAGGCTGGGCCAGGGAAGAAAACCGGAAATGGGAGGTGGAGTCGTTTTACTTCGTCGATCCGTATAAAGAGGTGTTTGGCAACGATTATATCCACCAGCTCGACTTCAAGGGCAAGGTGTTTCTCATGCGCCTGTACCAGTGGCGGCGCGACAAAGCGGCCGAACAAAACGTGCCCAGGGAAACCATTTTGCAATCTCGGCACATTTCCACCGTCATACGGGCGGGCAAAGACAACTTCCGTTCGGGCAAAAGCAACCGCACCATTTCCGAAAGCGTTTGGCGCCGACACCAGTCTGACTGGATGGAGCTGTGGAAAAAAGACATCACCGACGACGAGACGGCCTTCATACAGGCCCTTCCCGAACCCGCGCCCGACGATCCGGAACGCGAATGGACCATGGAGCTGCTCTACCATTTTGTGCGCCGCCAATGCCTCGACCACGAGATCAGCGCGGCGTTGCTGCTACCCAAAGGCGACTTCAACAAGCTCAAGGCCGGCGAAAGTTCGTTCAATGCGCATTTGCTCGAAGGCTGGCGCGCCGAATTGCTGGGGCAAACGCTGGTCGACTGGCTCAAACGCAACGGTCGCCTGAACCTCGATTGGGGCGATCAGCACTGCACCCTCCATTACCGTTCATGAGTCATTTGTTGCTCGACATCCAACAACTGCACATCGCGTTCAAGGGCCATCCGGCGCCCACCGAAGCCGTTCGCGGGCTTTCCCTGCACATCAGGGCCGGCGAATCCGTGGGCCTCGTCGGCGAATCGGGCTCCGGCAAGTCCGTCACCGCCCTGTCCATCCTCCGCCTGCTGCCCAAAGCGGACTTGCACGGCATGAGCGGACAAATCCATTACACCCCTGACCCCGACACCCGTGTTTCCCTGCTCGACGACGACCTTTCGGGCATCCGCGGCAAGGAAATTGCCATGATTTTTCAGGAGCCCATGAGCTCCCTCAACCCGGTGATGCGCTGCGGCCTTCAGGTGACCGAGGCCATCCGGCACCACCTCGGTGCCAGCAAAAACGAAGCCCGCGAACAAACCCTCGAACTCTTTGAACAGGTGCGCCTGCCCGACCCCGCGCGCGCCTTTCGCGCCTATCCGCACGAACTCAGCGGCGGCCAAAAGCAACGCGTGATGATCGCCATGGCCCTCTCCTGCAAACCCCGCTTGTTGCTGGCCGACGAGCCCACCACTGCGCTGGACGTCACGGTGCAAAAGGGCATCCTGGACTTGCTCGACGACATCCGTGCCGCACGCGGGCTCGCCATGCTGTTCATCAGCCACGACCTCGGTGTGGTGCGCCGCATCACCGACCGCGTGGCGGTGCTGTACCGGGGCGAACTGCAAGAAGAAGGCCCCACGGCCGACGTGCTCCGGCAGCCGCGCGCACCCTACACCCGGGGCCTCTTGGCCAGCCGACCCCGCATGGACGTGCGCTACGAACGCATGCCCACGGTGGCCGATTTTGAGGCCAACCCCGACTTTGCCCCGCAGACCAGCACGCGGCCACCTGCGAACAACACACCCGAACAATCCCCTTTGCTCCGGGTAGAACACCTCAGCGTGCGTTTTCCGAAGCGCAAAAACGTGTTGGGTGTCCCCGTGGAATGGACCCAGGCGGTAAACGACGTGTCGTTCGACCTGTTTCCGGGCGAATGCCTCGGCCTGGCGGGCGAGTCCGGCTGTGGCAAAACCACCTTGGGCAGGGCCATCGCCCGGCTGGTGCAAGCGGAAAAAGGGCGGGTGGTGTTTCGGGGCGACGACTGGTCAGAACTGTCGGGCAAAGCCTTGCGGCAACAGCGCCAGCATATGCAAGTGGTGTTTCAGGATCCGTACGCCTCGCTGAACCCGCGCATGCGCATCGGCGACGCCATCGGGGAGCCCATGCTGGTGCACGGCCTGGCGGCAGATAAAAAAGC
This sequence comes from Saprospiraceae bacterium, assembly GCA_049317805.1. Taxonomy (GTDB): domain Bacteria; phylum Bacteroidota; class Bacteroidia; order Chitinophagales; family Saprospiraceae; genus M3007. The sequence continues at coordinate 553 of JBMOHO010000230.1, read as the reverse complement.
CTGCAAGGCACAGGTGATCGCCCTGCTGGAACAAGTGGGTTTGCAGGCCGACCATTATGGGCGTTATCCGCACGCGTTCTCAGGCGGCCAACGCCAGCGCATCGGCATCGCCAGGGCCTTGGCCTTGCAACCGGCGTTGCTGATTTGCGATGAAATTGTGTCGGCATTGGACGTGTCGGTACAAGCCACCATTTTGAACCTGTTGGCTGATTTGCAGCAACAATTCGGACTCTCCTATTTATTTATTTCCCACGACCTGAGCGTGATCCACCAACTGTGTGACCGGGTGCTGGTGATGCAATCGGGTGCCATCAACGCAGAAGGCACGCCCCAATCCCTGTTTCAGGCACCGCCGACGGCGTATGTGCAGTCGTTGATGGATGCGGTGTTGTATTGAAGTCGGGGCGACCACGTGCGCGGGCGACCATGACCACGTGGGGGGCCGACCATGCGCGGGCGACCACGACCATATGGGGGGCGACCATGTGCGGGCGACCACAAGGGTCGCCCCTACGTGGTCGCTTTGAAACCGCATCCAGAATCAAGCGGAATG
>JBMOHO010000229.1:0-6497 GCA_049317805.1 Saprospiraceae bacterium | reverse complement strand
AACAACTGCAGCAAGAAGGTCGAAAAGTGCTCATGTTTGGCGACGGGCTCAACGACGCCGGTGCCTTGCAACAAAGCAACGCAGGCGTGGTCATTGCTGAAAACACGAACAACTTTACCCCTGCATGCGACGCCATACTTCAAGCCGATGAATTTTGGCGCTTGCCCGATTTTCTGCGTTTCTCCCGTTTCGGCACACAAACCGTCAACCGCGCTTACCTGCTGGCCGCAGCGTACAATGTGGTGGGCTTGAGCTACGCCGTATCGGGCGCTTTGTCGCCCGTGGTGGCCGCCATCCTCATGCCGTTAAGCGCCGTGACCATTGTTGCGTTTGGTGTGGGCATGACCAGCTGGTGGGCAAATGTGCGGTTCGGTACGCATGACCGCGTACACTAAGGGGTAAGACAAATACATTATTCGGAGTGGCCCTCTTCTTCATGCTTGAACGGATGCCTTTGCGTCCATGCCTCCGAGGTGTTCATAAAACGAAAAGTAGAACGGCCAAAGCGATTCACGAACCGGGAACGGTGGCGCACAAAGCAGTACAACTGGTTGGGCTCGGCCCCCACGGAGCTTTTGATTTCCAGCGCGGTGCGCGCAAACACCACTTCCGAACAGCCGGAAGCAATGCCCACCCGCACAATATCGTACAGCATGTTGAGGTACAGCTGCCGGTCGTGGTTGTATGATTTATCGTAACCCAGAAAATGCGCGTCCATGGACCCGTAGTTGTAAATGGTCGTAAAAAACGCAATCAGTTTATCGCCATCAAAATACGCGAACACCCGAAAAGCATCGGACATCAGGCGCTTTAAGCCGGCAAAATAGCCCGGGTTTAGCGCCACCATGTTGAACCCGGCACTGTCGGCTATGCCTTTATAGTGTGCAAACAGCAGGTCTTGCCATTGCACAATATCCGCCAGGGTCAATTCCCTTTTTTCAAGTCCTTGGGCTTTTTTGAAAGCCCTTTTGGCGCGGGTGCGGTACTTGGTGGTCATGGCCCCGAGGTACTCCTCAAAAGTAGGGTAGGGCAATGGCAGCACCATATTGGGCTGAATCACAAACTCCAGACAGTCGCGTTGGCGCAGGGTGGCCCGATTGGCCTCCCATTCTGGCCGCAAGTCCTTGTACAACATAACCGGTACACGTATGCCTTCTTCTCGTTTCAGGGTGCTGGCCACGTCTTTCATGGCCTCGTCCAGCAGTTCGATGGCCTGCGTCCGCTCAATTCTGGTTTCATCAAAGGCATACCCGTGTGCTCCGGTCACCAACAGGTTGCCACAAATCAAGATGTGAAAATGAACAAAACCGGCAATCCGCGCTTTCAACCGGTCGGCCAAAGCAGCACCCCGCGAGGTGTTGCTGCGGTGCATTTCCTCCACCCGAAGGCTGTTTTTTCCGGAAAAATACTGAATTTGGCAGAGGGCCACCCCAATGGGAGCATCCTGTTTGTAAAAAACCAGATAGCCCACACGCATGTGCAACGGCGGGTAAGCTTCAATCACTTCCAAATAGGGGCGCTGCAGGAAAGCGTCTGCCGCCGGCGCAGCGCTGTCCCAGTCAGCTCCTGCGGCAGCAATGGAACGAAAAAAACGGAAGCGGAATGGTTGGGCATCCACAACGTCAGACGAGGTGGTTAGGGTTGCGGTGCGGAGTGCCATGGTACGAGATTCGCAGGAGAAGGTGACCACAGCAAACAAAAACAGGTTTGTTTTAAAATGGTTGCCCCGCGGTGATTTGTTTTTGTATTTGGTTACAATTTGCTTTGAATGGGTGCAATATGGGTGTTGGCTTCCGGTATTTTACCCAGCATCTGATCTCGGATGTTGGCCGCTTTCTCCGCTAAAACTGTCTGTGCGTATTGAAATCCTACTTCCTCTATCTGGTCAAATTTGTGCCAGTCAACAAGGCTGAATTCGCTCAAAGGCGGATTGATGTACACATCTACCGATTTTCGGTATTCAAAACCCATAACGCGTCCGCTGAGCATGGTGGCTTCCATCACCACAAACAGCAGACTGGGCAGTTTTCGGCGGCGGTCGGCGTCCAATACCGGCTCTTCAAAACGGCGGTAATTCTGCAAATCAATGGCAATAAGCGTCCCCACGCCGAGCTTGCTCATGATGTCTACCGGCAAATTGTTGAACACCCCGCCGTCTACATGCAAGTCGTCGTCAATTTCCGCTGGCGGAAAAATACCGGGTAAGCTGATGCTGGCGCGCAAAGTACGGGTGAGCTCGCCCCGCCAGTGAACGGTGGGGTGTGTTTTGGTGAGGTTGCAAGACACGCAGAAAAAACTCAGCCAGGTGTCTTCTATTCTATAACCGTCAAAACTCTCGGCCAACAAGGCTTCCAGGGTTTTTCCTTTGAAAATAGATACCCTGGGAACGAGGTTGAAATCGCGGGTGGGACTCTTTTTGAATACCTCCCGACAACGGATGCGCATAAAGTCGGCCTTCCAGCCCCTCGCAATCAGTGCGCCCATGACCGCGCCGATGCTCGTGCCGCCCACCATGTCTATCGGTATGCCGGCAGCCTCCAGCGCCCGAAAGGCTCCGATGTGCGCAAATCCTTTGGCTGCGCCGCCCGACAATACCAAGCCCACTCCTTTTCCGCTGATGATGCGCGCAAACCGGTCCAAATCCGGCTCGAACCCCTTGCGCAAGTGGTGGTGAAAACGCAACTCCCGCTTTTCAAGCCAGGGCAGGGTGCCCACAGGACGTACGGTGTCTGCGGGGTGCCAAAGCACCAGACTCTGCTCGGCAATGGCCGTGCGCAACGGGCCATGCAAAAATTGCTTTTCCATCGGGTGCAACTCCGGCGATGCATCCGGATCGGCCAGCAGCACGATCTCGTCGGCCTGGCGCAAACAACGCCTGGTCCACTCTGTGTCATCTGCGTCAGGGCAATACACCACAAACCGGTACTCGCTCTCTTTTTCTTCCAGCCACGAAGTCAGGCGTCGGTATTCATTGCTGTGGTCTCTTGGTGCTTGTGACAAGCCTTTTTGATTCAACCAGGCATCCACCAAGGGACTGTCTAAAAAAATAGCCGAACCAATGCGATTCAAGCGGGGTAAAAATTCCATGGCAAACGCCGTTCCGTCTATGCCAGGACTGATGGGCAGCAGGCAAATGTTGGTCACCTTGCGGCGCACGCGCTGGTTGGTCTGCGTGTCGCGCAACCGTTGAATGATCTTGCGCGTGATTTGCAGCAACAAGTGCGGGTGGCGCCCGCCCAACAACTCAAAACGCTGTTTGGAAATGCGGGCCAGCACACAATCGCGCATGGCCAATACATGGGCGTTGCGGGGTTCGCCGGTAATCAACGACATTTCGCCTACCGTTTCGCCGCAAGGAATTTCCGCTATGGCTTCAAACTTGCCGTCGGGGCGGTTTTCCAGCACTTTCAAACGCCCGCTGATGAGTACATACATGCTGTCGCCCACATCGCCCTGGCGGCACAGATATGCGCCACCCGGCAGGTCGATCCATTCAAAAGTTGCCACAATGTCGGCCTGTTCGGTCGACTCCAGCAAGCCAAACAAGCGCTGAACATAATTGCCCAGGCGCTCGTCCAGAAAGTGGGTGTAATCTTTATAGAATGGGTCGTGAATACGCATAATGCACCATAAAATTAGCGAACAATCTTCATTTCCTGCAACAAATGACCCGCACCGGCATACTTGTCTATGATGAACAGGATATACCGCATGTCCACCATAATGTTGCGACAAATATCTGCATCATAGTACAAATCACTCATGGTGCCCTCCCAAACCCGATCAAAATTCAGGCCAATCAGGTTGCCTCGCGCATCTAATGCCGGGCTGCCCGAGTTGCCGCCGGTGGTGTGGTTGGTGGCAATGAACGCTACCGGCACCGTACCGTCGGCCGCGTACTCCCCGAAATCTTTTTTCCGGTAGAGTTCAATGAGCTTGTCGGGCACATCAAATTCGTAATCGTCCGGCACGTATTTTTCCATTACCCCGTCCAGATTGGTTTGGAAATCGTACCGCACGGCGTCTCTGGGTGTGTACGATTTCACTTTGCCGTACGTGATGCGCAGCGTGCCGTTGGCGTCGGGAAACAGGTTTTTGTCTTTAAATACTTTTAGTTGAGCGGCCATGTATTCGCGTTGAAGCAAGTTGGCCCGGTTTTGCAATTCGTTGTATTTGAGCGAATTGTTGAGTTGGAATAAGCTGTCGACGGCCAACCAGAGTGTGTATCCAGGGTCTTGACGCAGGGCGCTGTACGCTTGCCCGGGCGATTGCGCCAATATAGCATTCATGCGCGATGCATCGGCAAAAGCGCTGTTGTCCACGAGGTAAGCAGCCAGCCCCTCATAACCGCCGTGTTGGGCGGCGGCGGCTTTAACCGGCGCGCTGCCCCACTCATCAGGCACTTTTTCAGCAAAGGTTTGAAGGAGTTTGGCGTTGACGGCCTGATCTACCCTGGGCCGGTAATCTTTAAAAAAGGCATCCATCGATGTTTTTACCGACGGTATCTTTTGGGCAAATGCACTTTGACCATTTTGCGCAAAAGAGTTGATCCAGCGCGACTGGCCTGAAATGGAGCCAAACAACTGGTTGTTGCGCACCAGGGTTTCAAAGTAGTATTCCCGAGCCAACGCATAGGGCTCAAGCGCCCGGTAGGTCTCGTCGAGGCGGGGCAACAAATTGCCGTATGTAGCTTTCCATTCCGGATTGGCTTCTACCCTTTTGGTGAATGCCGCTTCGTAGGCCTTTTTGATGTCGACTGCATGCTTGGCTTTCAAACCCTGCATCTCGCCCTGCCATTTTTTCCAGTAATTGGCTATGCCGGCATAGCGGGCAATGTAGGCTATTTTGACGTCCGGGTCCTGGCGCATAAACCCGTCCATGATTTTCAGGGCCTGATCGCGCACGTTTACCCGGGCGGGGTCCAGCACTTCGGTGGTTTGGCGCAGCCCCTCGGCGCTGAGGTACTCGTCTGTGCGACCCGGAAAACCATAAACGGTGGTGAAATCGCCTTCTTCGACGCCTTTAAGCGAAATAGGTAGGTAGTGTTTGGGGGTAAACGGCACGTTTTCGGGCGAATAGTCGGCCGGGTGGTTGTTTTTGTCGGCGTACACCCGAAAGATGCTGAAGTCGCCCGTATGCCGGGGCCACACCCAATTGTCGGTATCGGAGCCAAATTTGCCGATGCTGCTGGGCGGGGCGCCCACGAGGCGGACGTCTTTGTAGGTGACGGTTACAAACAGATAATATTTGTTGCCGTTGTAAAATGGCCTGATGAGGAATTCTTCCCAGGCTTCCTTTTTGTTGTTGCGCTTGAAATCTTCTATGTTTTTGTCGATCAACGACTGGCGGTCGCGTTCGCTGAGGCCTTCAGACACGCCGAGCAACATGAGCGACGTCACGTCTTGTATCTGGCTGACAAACATGGCGGTGACGCCCGGGGCGGGCAGTTCTTCCATGCGGTTGTTGGCCCAGTAACCGTCGTCTACGTAATTGTGTTCGAGGGTCGACAAGCGCTGAATGGCGCCGAAGCCGCAGTGGTGGTTGGTGAGCAGGAGTCCGGCAGGGGAGATCATTTCGCCGGTGCAGCCGCCGCCAAACTGGCAAATGGCGTCTTTGATGCTCGGTTTGGTGGGGTGGTAAAGGTCATCGGCGTGCAATTTGAAGCCGAGGTTGCGCATGTCTTTTTCCTGGGCTTTGTCTATTTCCAGCGGAATCCACATGCCCTGGGCGGGCAACAGGAACGGACAGGCGAGGAGCAGGTAGAGCAGTTTGTTCATATCAGGTCAATAAATATACGCGAAAACGTTTGTCGTCAGTTCGGTTTTCCGGGTTTTCGGCGTCGCGGAGTACCGCAAGGGTATCGCTGCGCTTGTCCGGTTTTTCCAATTCAAGCCACTGTTCGTATTGATGAATCAACAAGACGACTTCGGATTCCGGAATGTCGTCTAACGCACACAAACAGTCGAACAAGGCATCCAGATTACGGCCAAAATAATCGGGAAAACGCAGGCATTTGGCCACCTGCGTGTAAAAACTTCGGGAGGAACGCGATTTGTCGCCGCGGATTTCGCCGATAAACGCATCGGGTGGAAAATCGGGAAGCTGGTTGGCAGTGGTATGTTCCATGTACGAGGGCCTTATTCTAAACGGGTAAAGGTACTGTAATGATCGCGGGTAAACCATGCGCTTTGATCAGAACCGGTAATGAGGCGTTCGGCACCCCGGTTTTTACCCTTGCGCCTGGGATGAACGTCCCACTCTCTATACCGGATTTTCTGCCCATGATCGTCTGTCTGGGGCAGGCGTTTTTCCCGATTTTCAAAGGTGCGGCCGCCCACATGGTTGTCTGGTGCCGCATTATGTGCTTTCACATAGGCCAACGTAGTCCACACATAGTCTGGCGCTTCCGGACGCTGCTGTCGTGTCTTCTGTACGTGTTCCCTGCCGGGAGTCGTCGACGCCTCATTCCTGCATGCAATCCACAACAACAATAACCC
>JBMOHO010000228.1:0-6499 GCA_049317805.1 Saprospiraceae bacterium | reverse complement strand
TGTTAAAAAAAAACCGCCGAAGGCGGCAAAAACCCTACTAACCTCCCCTCCCCCGTGGTCAAAAAAAACCGCCGAAGGCGGCAAAACCTCCCTTAACCGCCCCTCCTCTGTGGTCAAAAAACCCGCCGAAGGCGGCAAAAACCCTACTAACCTCCCCTCCCCCGTGGTCAAAAAAACCCGCCGAAGGCGGCAAAACCTCCCTTAACCGCCCCTCCTCTGCGGTCAAAAAAAACCGCCGAAGGCGGCAAAACCTCCCTTGCAGTCAAAAAAAACACCCCCTCCCAATCCCAAGAACCCCGATATTTGCCCCCCATTTTCACCACCCCACCCATGTCCTACGCAAACCGCATAGCCTCCATCCTCCAAATCACCACCAGCCGCGTGCAATCGGTCATCGACCTGCTCGACAGCGGGGCCACCATCCCCTTCATCGCCCGCTACCGCAAAGAGGCCACCGGTTCTTTGGACGAAGTGCAGATAGCCGACATCGCCGACCAGTTCAAAAAACTCCAGGAGCTCGACAAACGACGCGAAGCCATCCTGCACAGCATAGCGGAACAAGGCAAACTCACCCCCGAGCTGAAAAAAGCCATCGAAGCCGCTACCACCCTCACCGAACTCGAAGACTTATACCTCCCCTACCGGCCCAAGCGCAAAACCCGCGCCACCATGGCCATCGACAAGGGCCTCGAACCCCTCGCTCAACGCCTGTACGCCCAACGCGACCGCGACGTAGAAACCCTCGCCGCCCAATACCTCAACGATCAGGTGGTCAGCATAGACGATGCCTTGCAAGGCGCACGCGACATCATGGCCGAGTGGATCAGCGAAGACACCCGCGCGCGCACCCGCACCCGCCGCCATTTTGAAAAAGACGCCGTCATCGCCTCCCGCCTGGTCAAAGGCAAAGACGAAGCCGCCGCCAAATACCAGGACTATTTCGAATGGAGCGAAAAACTCGCCAATTGTCCTTCTCACCGCCTGCTGGCCATGCGCCGCGGCGAAGAGGAAGGCCTCCTGCGCGTAGCCGTGGCCCCCGATGAAGAACAGGCCGTCGCCGATCTTGAGCGCCTGTTCATCACAGGTACCGGCGGAGCGGCCGAACAGGTGCGGCTGGCGCTCAAAGACGGGTACAAACGCCTGCTTCAACCCTCCATTGAAACCGAATTCCGCAACAGCAGCAAAGAAAAAGCCGACCTGGAAGCCATTCGCGTGTTCGCCGAAAACCTGCGCCAACTGCTCCTGTCGGCCCCACTGGGCGAAAAACGCGTCATGGGCATCGACCCCGGTTTCCGGACAGGCTGCAAAGTGGTGTGCCTCGACAACAACGGAAACCTGCTCTACCACACCGCCCTGTACCCGCATGAACCCCAGCGGCGCACCCTCGAAACCGCTGCCGAACTCAAGCGCCTGATCGCTCTATACCAAATCGAAGCCATCGCCGTGGGCAATGGCACTGCCGGACGCGAAACCATGGACTTTCTGCGCGGGGTCGACCTAGGCCAGTCGGTAGACCTATTTCAGGTCAATGAAGCTGGTGCCTCTATTTACTCAGCGTCCGAAGCGGCGCGTGAGGAATTTCCGAACGAAGACCTTACCGTGCGCGGTGCCGTCAGCATCGGCCGCCGACTCATGGACCCGTTGGCCGAACTCGTCAAAATAGACGCCAAAAGCATCGGCGTGGGCCAGTACCAGCACGATGTAAACCAGCATCAACTGAAAGAAAGCCTCGACCGCACGGTGGAAAGCTGCGTGAACCGCGTAGGCGTGAACCTCAACACCGCCAGCAAACACTTGCTCACGTACATATCAGGACTCGGTCCTGTGCTGGCGGCCAACATCGTGCAACACCGGGCGGAAAACGGCCCTTTCCGGCGCCGGACTGAGTTGAAAAAGGTGTCTCGCCTGGGCGACAAGGCTTTTGAACAATGCGCCGGATTCCTCCGCATCCGCGACGCTGACCACCCGCTCGACAACACCGCCGTGCACCCCGAACGCTACGCCCTGGTGGAACAAATGGCCAAAGACCTCGGGCATGGCGTTGCCGATTTGATCAAAGACCCCAAACTGCGTCAACAAATAGACCCGAAGCGCTATGTGCAAGGCGATGTGGGCCTGCCTACGCTGCAAGACATCCTCAAGGAACTCGAAAAGCCCGGACTCGACCCGCGCGGTGCCGCTCAACCCTTTGAGTTTGGCAATGTGCGGAGCATAGACGACCTTTCGGTGGGCATGGTGCTGCCCGGCATCGTCACCAACATCACCAACTTTGGTGCGTTTATCGACATCGGCATCAAAGACAGCGGCCTGGTGCACGTGAGTGAAATGGCCGATAAATTTGTCAAAAACCCCGCAGAAATTGTTTCCCTCAACCAACAAGTAACGGTGCGGGTGGTCGAAGTGGACGTAAAACGCAAACGCGTGGCGCTCAGCATGCGCATGGCTTGAAGAGGAGTTTAGGAGTTTAGGAGTTTAGGAGAGGAGGAGTTTAGGAGTTTAGGAGGTACAAAATGGGTAGCTTGCTTAATGCCTCTCATTTCAACACCTCAACTCCTAAACTCATCTCTCCTAAACCCATCTCAACTCCTAAACTCCTAAACTCCTAAACTTCTCAACTCCTAAACTCCTAAACTCCTCCTCTCCTAAACCTATTTCCCCGCATTCAAAGCATCCTGCATCACCTGCAGGTCGCTCCAGCACTGTTCGTATGCCAAGGCCGCCTGGTCGGGCCAGGTGCCTGGATCGTGTATGGCAAAATTAGGTCCGGCTTCGTTCAGGATTTCCTTGATGCGGTCGGGATACGAAACCGAAAGGCGTTTCCAGGTATTGATACCCGCGTTATGCAGCAACTCTTCGATTTTGGGGCCGATGCCTTCTACAATTTTCAGGTCGTTCCAGATGTATTTTTTACCGCCAAACTCAACAGACTCCGGGTTGAGGGGCGAACGGGAAGTGACATCTACGCCACCCACGAGCTCATCTTGCAATTGCAGGAGGGCATCCCAACTGCCTGCGGCAGCCAGGCAAGCCTGATTGGGCCATGAGCCCGGATCGTGCATGCTGTATTCCGAACCGGCGTTGTTGAGGATTTCCTTGATGCGTTCCGGAGAGGTTTTGCACAGTTCGTCCCAGGTATTGATGCCGGATTTGTTGAGCAGGTCGGCAATTTTAGGGCCGATGCCTTCCACGATGCGCAGGTCGTTGATGCGGTAGGTGATGCCGTTGAATTCGACAGTGACGGGTTCACGTTCAACCACCATGCCCCTGCCCCCGATCAATTGATCCTGGAGTGTTTGGAGGGCGTTCCAGTCGCCTGCAGCGGCCAGACAAGCCTGGTTGGGCCAGGTGCCCGGATCGTGCATGCTGTATGCGGAACCGGCAGCGGTCAGGATTTCGCGGATGCGTTCGGGCGATGTTTTGCACAGTTCATCCCAGGTGTTGATGCCTGCATTGTTGAGCAGCTCGGCAATTTTAGGGCCGATGCCTTCCACGATGTCGAGGTCGTTGTAGCGCCAGCGGCGGCCGTTGAATTCCACAAATTCCGGATTGCGCGCATCTCCACCGCGGTCGATCACCACGCCACCTTGGTATTCCTTGAGGCCCTTCCAGTTGCCGTCGGCCGCAAAACGGGCCTGCGCTTTCAGGTCGGCAGCATTCAAGCCGGTACCGGCCAGCAACAGGCTGAGCGCGCTTTCATCCGCATTGGCCAGGTCGGCCCAGGTTTTATAACCGGCACCTTTGAGCTTTGCGTTCAACTCGCTGTTTACACCACTGAACATGTTGAAGTCGTTGGCAGCGTAGAACACGCCGTCGAATTCAACCGGCTGAGACACGCCGGCATTGAGGATGGCGTCGGCTGCTTCATGGCCCATTTTTTCGCGGAGCAGGTTGCGCTCGCTTTCGGCGATGATGAGCTCGTTGCGCAGGCTTGTCAGGCGGTGGTTTTTGTCCTCAATTTCCGCTTCGGCTTTAGACAAACCGAGGCGTACGTTGGTGAGGTCGGCGTTGAGGCCGCTCACTTTGCCGTCGAGTTCAGTGCGCAGCACAGTGAGGGTTTTGATTTCCTGGTCTTTGTCGGCCACTTTGAAGTAAGAGCGGGCGGCAAGCCAGGCCAGCAAAGCCGGGATAAGGGTATTCAAAAGGCCAATCAGCGCCTCCCAGGGGCAGCTGATCGTCGCATGAAGTAATATGTATGCAGTTGCCATGATGTAGTTTTCGATTTGAGCATTATTGGTTGATGGTGACCACTACGCGGCGGTTCTGATGGCGCCCGTCGTCGGTAGCATTGTCGGCAACGGGTTCAGATTTGCCTTTGGAGGACGTTTGGATGCGGTCAGCTGAAATGCCGCCTTTGGTGAGGATGCGGGCGATGGATTCGGCGCGTCCCATGCCAATTTTCATGTTGCCTTCGTCATTACCTACGTTGTCTGCATGGCCTACGACGGTGAAGGTGGCGTTAGTGGATTTGTGTTTTTCCACCAGTTTGGCCAGGTATTCTTCCACTCTTGGGTCGCGGTCTTTTTCGGTTGAGTTGAACGGGAACAGGAAGGTTACGGCGTTGTCCGATTCGATGATGGCGCCTTCGTTGATTTTCAGCACCAGCTTGGTCCAGTTGAGGTCTACACCCCGCAGGCCTGAGGCGGCGGCAGCGGTGGCGCAGTTGCCCTCGAGCTTGCGGGTAGCGAGGCGAACGCGGTTGTCGGGCACTTTGGCACCCAGCACTTTGCGGAAGGCTTCGGCGCGTGCACGGCCGATGGCTTCCGTTTCGTCTGCGTAGTACACGCCGGAGATGATCAGGGTGTCGCCCTGACCGCCTGTTTTCAGGACGCTGTCGCGAAAAGCCGTGAAATTGCCTTCTGTGAGGGCGCTTTCACCGCATTTGAACAGGGGGATGGCCGGGCCAGCGGCCGAGATGGCGGCGGTTTCGCCACCACAGCATCCGCATTTGTCGCAATAGTAATTTTTGAAACTCCAGATGCCCCAAAGCAGGAGGAGCAGCGCGAGTAGCCAAAATGGAATTTTCATGTGGAATCCGATTTAGTGATGGGTGCAATATTTGGCCAAATGTAGCAACTTGCCAACATTTTGCTGAAATTTAATAAAAAATTTATGTGGATAGGAGAAATTCACCTTCCAGACACTTGAATATTGGGGGGTAATCCGGCCCAATGTGGCTATTTGACCTGTACAGGGCTGGGGAAGGTCCAACTTCCATCCAGGATTTCTTTTCTGGCCCGGTAGAGGCGTACCGTGTAATTCCATCCTTCGGTAATGGGTAGGAAGTTGGGTTGTTTCGGATCGCCGCCAAAATGGATGGTCACGCTGCCGTCTTTGTCTTTTACGCCGGTGGAGTTGTTGATGGTGTAGGCGTTGTATGGGTTTTTTTCATAATAGCCATCTTTGTTGTACACGCTGACAGACCAGAAACCATCAACCGGTACATCCTTAACCTTTAATTTGTAGGGCGTTTGTCCGTCATTTTTTTCAGGCGACACACCGAGGTATATGGCGGCATACGCCGGATTGCCGCCCCAACCAGTAGCGGCGCCGATCAAATGCCCGATGGGGTTTACCTCATCAACATCTCCAAAAAACAACTTGCTGCTGGTTGCAGTGGAACCAAGCATTTTGATGCCCTCCCTCAGCTTGTCCTGCGATGGTTGATCCCAGTTGGGCGTTTCAAATTTGCCGGGAGATGCCTGCTCTATCCGAATGCTGTTTTGAAGATCGGTGACCACCGAGTTGTCTTTGGGGTCATCACCGTTTACAAGGATGCGGATGACGAGGCAAATGTAACGGGTGCCCATTTCTTCCCGGGTAAACACATATTCCCCGGGCGTATATTCAACCGATTTGGTGTAATGATCCTGATTGATCACCTGCATGGAGATGAACCTTCCTTTGGTGTCGGGCAGGGTCACGGTAAGCGGGCTGGTTAAGTCAAAAATGCCCATAGAGTACCGGGTGTCTCTGTTCATGCGAATGACATCCTGTTTGTCAATAGACGTCAGGGTGCGCAAATGAAGAAACTTGCCAATACCGACGTAACCGACATTGGTCTTGAACGTTTTATCGGTTTCAGCCCTGACGAAATTTTCCCAGGTGACCGGAACCGTGTTGTCCAGCTGTGCCGGAAGTGTGGAGACGCCTGTGGCGCCTTGCTGCGCAAACACATGCGTTGTGCTGATGATGCATAGGCAACAAAGTGCAATGCTGAGGAGGATTGGATTTTTCATCTTGATTTTGTTTGACGCAAAGTTAAAAGGCACAAAGTGTCAAAAAAAAACAGTGGCAGGAAAAATAGATGACAACAAAAAACAAAACATGAGTCATCCCGAATTTTCGACTCCGCCAGTGTGAGGGGCCAAGCTTTACACCTTTTTCTTTAATAAGCGATTGTCATTCCGAGCCCGTCAGGGCGAGGAAACTCCTGATCGAACAAACAGCGTTTCCTCGCCCTGACGGGCTCGGAATGACAGGGTCGTTTTAAGGATAAATG
>JBMOHO010000227.1:0-6550 GCA_049317805.1 Saprospiraceae bacterium | reverse complement strand
TTGCGGCGCTTTTCCGGCAACCTCCCTCCCAGCCGAATCGTCAATGTTTGAAATGAAAGGGTATTTATTCAGATTTATCTGCGCCGGCGCTGTCTTGCTGCTGTGGACGTTTTCGCAGGGGTGCAACCAGAACGGCAACATCCCGGCGGGTGATCGCGAATTGGCCCGGGTGTACAACAAAACCCTGTATTTGTCTGCCATAGGCCACGTAGTACCCGACGATACGCCACCCGACGACAGCGTACTCATCACCCGCGCATTCGTGCAACGCTGGGTGTATGACCAGTTGCTCATGTACGAAGCCGAACGAAATATTCCGAAAGACCTGAACATTGACCAGTTGGTGCGCGACTACCGGGCCAGCCTGGTGCGCTTCAATTTTGAACAGCAAATCATTGCCGAGAAACTCGACAGCACCGTGTCAGAAGCAGAACTGCTGTCGTTTTATGAAACCAACAAAGATCAGTTTCAACTCGAAAGCACCATCCTGAAAAGCCTGGTCATCAAAGTGCCCAAAGACGCTCCGGTACCGGAACTCAATAAATTGTGGTACGGCAAAGAAGTAGCCAAGCTCAACGCATTTTGTGAAAAATGGGCAGTGCTGGCCTTGCTTGATCCAGAAAAATGGTATAAAATAGAGGAGGTAGCCGCTATTTTGCCCCAAGGAACGTTAAATGCCCAGAACGCCACCCCGAATAGGGAAGGTACCCTGAGCGACGGTGATTTCCGGTACTATTACCGGGTGCTCGAAACCGTCAAAGGCAAAGAGACGGCACCTTTGGAATTCGTGCGCGAACAGGCCTCAAAAGTAATCCTGCACCGCCGAAAACAACAACTCCTTGAACAGTGGAAAGAACAATTGTATCAAAAAGAATTGAGGCGTGAGAACATTAAAATCGTTATGTAGCACCATCATGGTGCTGGCCGCTGCGGCTACCCTGTCTGCTCAAACAGACTCGCGCGTCATAGACCGCGTCATTGCCACGGTGGGGAGCGAAATTGTCCTGTACAGCGAAGTACAAGAACAAGTCGCCTACGCCAAACAACAAAACCCGGCCTTGCCTGCCGATTTTGCATGCACGGCCCTGCAAGGCATCCTTGTCGAAAAAATGCTCGTCAACCAGGCTAAATTAGACTCTGTCGACGTCAAAGACGAAGAGGTGGAAACCCAGTTGAACGCCCGCGTCGACCGGCTGCTGCTGTACTTCAACCAGGACCAAAAAGCGCTGGAAGAATACTACGGCCAATCCATTGATCAGATCAAAAACACCCTCCGTGGCGACATGCGCAACCAGCTCCTCGCCACGCGCATGCAAGATCAGATCACCGCAAAAGCCACCATTACGCCGTCGGAAGTCAAAACATTTTTCAACAAAATTCCCAAGGACTCCCTCCCTTTTTTCAATGCAGAAGTGGAAATACGCGAAATCGTATACAAACCAAAAATAAACGACGCAGAACTGCAAAAGGCCAAAACCACCGTGGAAGACATCCGCCGCCGAATTGTGGAAAACGGAGAAAGTTTTGCCGACCTCGCCAAAAAATACAGCGATGACCCCGGCAGCGGTGCCGTCGGTGGCGACCTTGGTTGGCAAAAACGAGGCACTTTCGTGAGCGAATTTGAAGCCATGGTCTACAAACTCGATCCCGAACGAATCAGCCCCATCGTCGAAACCGAATTCGGCTTTCACATCATCCAACTCATCGAGCGCAGGGGAAACCTCATCCATTGCCGACACATTTTAATTAAACCAGAAGTGACCGACAACGACCTGGAGCTGGCCGAGAACCTACTCGATTCGGTGCGCCAACTCATACTGACCGGTCGCCTGACGTTTGGCGAAGCCGTCAAAAAATACGGCGACCCCAACCACCCCAGCTATAACAACGACGGCCGTGTGGCCAACCCGCGATCCGGAAATTCGTTCTTTGAAGTCGCAGACCTGGATACTGACGTGTTTTTTGCCATTGATAACATCCAACCCGGCGGCGTCACCGAGGCCATTCCGCTGCGCGCACCTTCTGGCGAACGATACTACCGATTAGTAGAACTGGTGAGCCGCAGCAAACCGCACAAAGCCAGCCTGAAAGAAGATTACGGCAAAATACAACAAGCCGCACTGGATCAGAAAAAAGCAGAATTTACTGAAAAATGGGTCATCGAAAAGCTTCAAAGCACCTATTTGTCCATTGAAGCGCCTTATAAAAACTGCGATAGCCTGCAGGATATGATTCAGTCCAGCGCAGCTCAAAAGCCATAACCACCCTCGCTTTGCAACACAAAAACGCTTCGCCGACCACCCTGGCCGGTAGCCCAGCATACTTTGTCATGATGTACCTTCTTCGATCAAGCCTTTGCTTGCTCCTCACACTGCCCACCCTCTTGTCGGCCCAAACCACCGATACCATCCCGCCCATGCTGGAATACGGGAAACCTCAGGATTATGAAATCGGTGGCATTCGGGTCACCGGCTCCGAATTCGCCGACGCCGGTACCATCATCGCCATCGCCGGCTTCCGCATCGGCGATAAAATCCGAATCCCGGGCCCGGCCATATCTAAAGCCGTAAAAGCACTCTGGGACCTCAAACTGTTTACCGACGTGCAAATCATCCAGGAACGCACCCAGGGCAACGTCGTTTTCATTCAAATTGCCGTGCAAGAAGTGCCCAGATACAGCCGCCACTCGTTTAACGGTGTCAAAAAATCTGGCCACGACGACCTCAACGACGTCATCAACCGCCACCTCCCCAAAGGCGCTATCCTCACCCAAAATACCAAATCCACGCTCGAATACGCCCTCAAAAAATACTACGCCGAAAAAGGAAACCTTGACGCCAAAATTGACATCAAAGCATTCCCCGACGAACGCAGCACCAACGCCGTGCGCCTCGAATTCAATATCGACCCGGGTAAAAAAGTCAAAATCGGAAGCATCATTTTTGAAGGGAACACCGAAATAAAAGACAAAACCCTCAAGAAAAAAATGAAGGAAACCGCCGAAAAAAAGCGGCTCTTCAAAAAATCCCAATACATCCGCGAAAAAATGCTGGAGGACCAGATCCTCGTCGAACAATACTACAATACCCTCGGTTTCCGCGACGCCCGACTCAACCTCGACAGCGTGTGGCGCAACACCAAGGGCGACATCATGATCAAATTCGATGTAGACGAGGGTCGGCGTTATTATTTCCGCGACATCACCTGGAAAGGCAACACTGTCTACGAAGACAAATTTCTGTATCAGGTACTCGGCATCGAAAAAGGCGCTGTGTACAACCAGGAACTGCTCGACAACCGCCTGAGCTTTAGCCAGGACGGCCGCGATGTGTCGTCGCTTTACCTCGACAATGGTTACCTCTTCTTCCGCGTCGATCCGGTCGAAACCGCCATCGAAAATGACTCGATTGACCTGGAACTGCGGATTTTTGAAGGCCCGCAGGCCACCATCGACCGCGTCATCATCAACGGAAACGACCGCACCCACGAGCACGTCATCCGCCGCGAATTGTACACCCGTCCGGGCGATAAATTCAGCCGGGCCGACATCATCCGCTCTCAACGCCAGCTGGTCAACCTCGGCTATTTTAACCCCGAAACGCTGAGCATCAACACACCCGTAAACCCCGACCGCGGCACCGTAGACATCGAATACACCGTGGAAGAAAAACCGTCGGACCAATTGGAGCTGTCGGCCGGCTACCAACCCTCCACGCAGTTTACCCGTGGCGGCATCATCGGCACGCTCGGCGTCACCTTCAACAACTTTTCGCTGCGCAACGTGGGCAACAAGGAAACCTGGAATCCTTTGCCACAAGGCGACGGCCAGCGTTTCAGCGTGCGCGCCCAAACTTCGGGCGAACGCTTCCAGTCGTACAACATCTCCTTCACCGAACCCTGGCTGGGTGGCAAAAAACCCAACTCCCTCACGGTTGCCGGCTTTTACAACCGGTATATCAATGGAATTCAGGGCGACGCCTCCTTCCAGCGCCTCGGCATCGTGCAGGGCACCATTGGCTTCGGTACGCGCCTGCGTTTCCCCGACGACAACTTCATATTCCGCGCCGACCTCGACCTCCAAACCCTCAACCTCAACAACTGGCCAGGTTTCCAGGATGACCAGGGCCGCCTGGTGAGCAACGGCAGCTACAACAACTTCAGCCTGGGCCTCACTTTTGCCCGCAACAGCGTAAACGACCCCATTTTCCCAAAAACAGGATCGCTGTTTTCCCTCAAACTCCAGATGACACCCCCATATTCCTGGTTCAAAGACGAGTCGTTTTACCAGACCGATAACGTGCAAGACCTGTACCGCAACGTGGAATACGTGAAGTGGCGCTTTGACGCCGCCTGGTACACCACCATTGTAGGCAAACTGGTGCTGCACACCTCCGCCAAAATCGGGGTGCTGGGGCAATGGTCCGACAAAACCGCCCTGTCGCCATTCGAACGTTTTGCTTTGGGTGGCGACGGCCTCAACAACCAAAACTTTGGCCTCAACGGGCGCGACATCATCAGCATGCGTGGTTATTCTACCGACGACATTATGCGCTCGCTCCCCGGTGGTGCCGGCGTGTTCGACAAGTTTACCGTCGAACTCCGCTACCCCATCACCACCAACCCTTCCAGCACCATCTATGTGCACACCTTCGCCCAGGCCGGCAACGCCTGGCAAACGGTGGAAGACTTTAACCCTTTCGATACCCGCCGTTCTTTCGGTGCCGGCCTGCGGGTGTTCCTGCCCATGTTTGGTACCCTTGGTTTCGATTATGGCTTTGGTTTCGACAAGCCGCAGCTTACCGGTGCACGCCTCGGGGAATTCGGTCGATTCAACATTGTGTTGGGCTTCGAACCCGATTAACGCCTGGTTCATCCGGTAAAACAGGTCATTCCTGCCATAGAGCTTGTTCGGAAATAAATTCCCGAACAAGCTCTAACTTTGCGGGCCTAACATGCATTCAACATGACTTCACGCGACATCCGCCGCCAGTTTCTCGACTTTTTCGCCTCCAAAGGGCATAAAATCATACCCTCGGCGCCCATCGTCGCCAAAAGCGACCCCACCCTGTTGTTCATCAACTCGGGCATGGCACCCCTGAAAGATTATTTCCTCGGCAACCAAACGCCGCCCAGCCCCCGCGTGGCCGACACCCAGAAGTGTCTCCGCGTGTCGGGCAAACACAACGACCTCGAAGACGTGGGCTTCGACGGCTACCACCACACCATGTTTGAAATGCTGGGCAACTGGTCGTTTGGCGACTATTTCAAAAAAGAAGCCATCGCCTGGTCCTGGGAACTGCTCACCGAGGTGTATAAAATCCCGAAAGACCGACTGTATGTGTCCGTTTTCCGGGGCGACGACAAGGAGAACCTGCCTTTTGACCAGGAAGCGCACGATGAATGGCTCAAATATGTGTCCGAAGACCGCATACTCGCCTTTGGCAAAAAAGAGAACTTCTGGGAAATGGGCGAGCAAGGCCCCTGCGGCCCCTGTTCGGAAATACACGTAGACATGCGCGCTGACGAAGCGCGGGCCGAAACAGACGGCAAAACCCTCGTGAATGCCGACGACCCTAACGTCATCGAAATATGGAACAACGTGTTCATGCAGTTCAATCGCCGGGCCGATGGCTCGCTTGACGAACTGCCCGCCAAAAGCGTTGACACCGGCATGGGCTTCGAACGCCTTTGTCGCGCGGTACAAGGCGGCGACTCCAACTACGACACCGACCTCTGGAAACCGCTCATCGGTTTCCTCGAAAACTTTTCCGGCATATCCTATACCGGCACTTACCCGGGACTGCACGCCGACTGGACAAAAACCGACGTGGCCATGCGCGTGGTGGCCGATCACCTGCGCGCCGTGTGCTTCACCATTGCTGACGGCGAACTGCCTTCCAGTACGGGCGCGGGATACGTCATTCGCCGCATTTTGCGCCGTGCCGTGCGCTATTCCTATTCGTTTCTGAACCTGCGCGAGCCGGTGATGTACCGCATGACGCCCATTTTAGCCGAGCAGTTTGCCGATGTGTTTCCGGAGCTCAAAGCGCAGGTCGATTTTGTGGTGAAAGTGGTGCTGGAAGAGGAAAAAGCGTTTTTGCGCACCTTGGAAAGTGGCCTCAAACGCATTGACGTACTCGAAGTAGCCAACAATACCGTGAGCGGTGAACAGGCCTTTGAGTTGTACGACACTTTTGGTTTCCCTTTTGACCTCACCAACCTCATTGCCCGCGAGAAGGGCTGGTCGGTAGATGAGGCCGGTTTTGAAACCGCCCTCGCCGAACAAAAAACCCGCTCCCGCAAAGACGCCGCCAAAGAAGTGGGCGACTGGATCATCGTCAGAGACGAGGCCAATGTGCAATTCATCGGGTATGACCAGCTCGAACTCCGCGACGCCCACGCCACCAAGTACCGCACCGTCATGCTCAAGGGTCAGCCGCAATACCAGCTGGTGCTCAACCGCACACCGTTTTATCCGGAAGGCGGCGGGCAAGTAGGCGACACCGGCATCATGGATTTTTCCGGCGAACGCATTCGGGTGCTGGATACC
>JBMOHO010000226.1:0-6654 GCA_049317805.1 Saprospiraceae bacterium | reverse complement strand
CGGTGTCGCTTTGTGCAAGCAACACAACACGGGTAACTACGCTGTCGCAACCATATTGATTGGTATACACATCGGTAAACACCCCGGCGTTGGCGGGTTCGCAAGTGATGCTGGTCAGCGTGGTGTCGAACGAAGGCCATAGCGCTATCGTTTGTACCACGACGCTGTCGCACCCGTACTGATTCGTCCAATCGGTAACAAAAACGCCCGCCAAGGCTGTATCGCAGGCACCTCCAGTCAAAAACAAGGTGTCGGAAGTGGCTAAAATGCGCTTGGTAATGGTCACCAATTCGCATAAACCGGAGAACGTAATCACGGTATCTGTTCCGGCTGACAGGGCATCACACGTAAACGAATCGATTCTAAGCGTGTCTGAGCCGGTCAAACGGGTAAACGTGGCCGTGGTGGCTACGCTGTTGGAACAGAAATCGGATGCGGTAAACGTGACGGTAATCACCTGAGCCGAATAGTTTCCGTTAAAATTATTTGTCCAGGTTACAGGTCCGCATGGATCGGTTGCCTGGGCACCTCCGTTGGTGTTTAACCACTGCGCCAGCGCCAGCAAGGCATTGCCGTCGCATGGAAACACCACGTTTTCCGCCGGAAAAATCAGTTCAGGTGCTACATCGTCTGCTACAATAAAATTGGCTTGTTCAGAGGCCGTGTTCCCGCAATCATCCCGAACCGTAAACACAACCGGCGTAGACTTGCACAAACCGGAAGGCAATTGAGCATAGGTATAACTCCAAAGCAAATCCGGGTCGCAGTTGTCTTCGGCTATCGCGTTGCCATAACTGTTGATAAACTGGAAAAAGGCAGGTATGATCGGGTCTCCGCAGGCAAGGGTAAAGTCTGCCGGCAATACGGTAAAAACAGGTGCCTCTGTGTCCACCACCTGAATCAACTGGGAAGTGGTGGCGGTATTGCCGCATTCGTCGGTAACCGTCCACCGGCGCGTTACGTTATACTGACAAGGTTGCGGGGTAACCTGATCCGTGACAGCCACATTAAGCTGAGCACTACAATCATCGGTTGGCGACAAATCCTCCGGATCCGGAAAGGGATCGCTGCATTCCACAATGAGTGGCGATTGTGGCGCATTGCCGAAAGCGGGGGGTGCCACGTCTTGCGGACATTTCCACATGGTGATGTCATCCAGCATCATGCCCGCAGCCGGCACAGGCGATGAGCCAATCAGGCGCAGCTCTGCAGTGGGCCCCTGGGCGGTAAAGGTGAAACACCTTTCGAGCCAGGGGTCGTTACCGTTGTTGGTCGACGTCCAGGTTTGATTGAGCCATGCGCCGCCGGCCACCTGTATGTTGCAAGTGGCAGAAGGGCCCCCGGGGTTTTTGGCATACCACAGTACGATGGTGTACACGCTTCCTGGCATCAGTCCGTTTAGCGTGGTGGCTATGGTGCCGGCAGTAAACCCGTTGAGGTCAATGCTTTGTGATCCGCTTGGACTGCCCGTGTTGTAAGGCGGGGTATTTGGGCCGATCACATCTATCGAACCACCTAAAATCGACCAGGTGCTGTAGCTCTGCCCGGCATAATAGGTATCGAAGCTTCCACTGGGCGGATTGGGTGCGTCTTCAAAGTTGCCGTTTGGAATGCCCACTTCTTCCAGGTTACCACAACAACATGCGTTGACGACACATGCGGGTTGGGCAAATATGGTGCTTTGGAAAGCGCCGCACAGCATCAATACCACCCACACACGCAATAGAATGTACCTGTTTTTCATGAATTGCCATTTACACTGCAATATCGGGCTATTACGCAATAGGCAAACTGTTATGGCTTCAAAAATTGGTCGAGCCAGGCAAAAAATTCGCGTTGCCACAGGATGCTGTTCTGGGCTTTGGACACCCAGTGCCCTTCATCAGGAAAATACAAAAAACGGGAAGGGATACCCCTCAACTGCGCCGCCTGAAACGCCTGCATGCCTTCGCTGAGCGGCACCCGAAAATCGAGTTCGTTGTGTATGACCATTATGGGCGTATCCCAGTTTTGTACAAATCGGTGCGGACTGAATTTGGCGTAGTCGGCCTGCCGTTTGGGATCCCAGTACGGCCCCTTGATGTCGTAGTTGGCAAACCATAACTCCTCAGTGGTGCCATACCAGCTTTCGAGGTTAAACAGGCCACAGTGCGAAATAAACGCCTTGAAGCGTTTGTTGTGGTTGCCTGCCAGCCAGTACACCGAATACCCGCCGTAGCTGGCACCTACTGCCCCGAGGCGCTGCTCGTCTACCCAGGGTTCTGCCGCCAGGTTGTCCATAGCCGACAACAAGTCCTGCATGGGCATGCCGCCCCAGTCGCCCGATATGGCGTCGCACCACGCTTGTCCGCTGCCGGGCATGCCCCTTCGACACGGCGCCACCACCACATAATCATGCGCCGCCATCAATTGTACATTCCATCGGTAGGAAAAACCCTGGCTCAACGCCGATTGAGGGCCGCCCTGGCAGTACAACAGTGCCGGATATTGTTTTTTGGGATCAAAACCCGGCGGCAATATCACCCACACGTTCATGTCCTTGCCGTCTTTGGTGCGCACCGTGCGGCGCTCCACTTTTCCTTTGGCCACGTTGCTCCAGGGTTCATCGGTCACCGAAGTCCTTTTACGGGCCTCGCCGGTTGTGGCATTTACGGTAAAGAGTTCGGCAGGCGCGTCCATGGCCGTGCGGGTGGTCACCAGCGTATTACCGGCCACCAGCAGATTGTTATAGTCATGTTGCCCGGTTGTGATGCGGCGCGGTCGGTCGGCGTTCAGTTTCCATTCGTACAGTTGATAGGTAAAATCGGTGCTGCTGATGAAAAAAAGCGACTGTCCATCGGCCGCCCACTGCGGAGAGCCGGCCTCAAAATCCCAGCCTTTGGTCAGTTCCTGGCGTACGTTGGTGCGCGTGTTGAGCAACATGATGCGCGTGCGGTCGGCCTCAAAGCCGGCGCGTTCCATGCTGGTCCAGGCCAGGTATTGGCCGTCGGGCGAAAACACAGGATCCTGATCGTAGCCCGGCATGCCTTCCGTCACATTCAGGGTAACGCCGCTGCTGATGTCGTACAAGTACAAATCTGCATTGGTGCTTTGCGATTCGGCGGTGGGGGCGAGTTTGCGGCAGGTGTATACAATGAAACGCGCATCGGGGCTCCAGGTGATTTGTTCCATGCCGCCCAACGGACTCAGGGGGCTGTCGTACCGTTCGCGCATGATGTTCACCGGTTCGCCAATCAATTCGCCCGCTTCATAGGGTGCAAAAAACACATTGCTGAAGGTGTAGTCGTGCCAGCTTTTCCAGTGCCGGTAAAACAGGCCATCAATCACCCGGCCTGTCGTTTTGGGCAGGTCAACGTATTTTTCGGCGACCGATTGGTCCAGCTTCACATCTGCCGCAAACAGCACTGCGTTGCCCGTGGGCGCGTACCGAAAACCGTTCATGGACACATCGGAAACTTTGTGGATCGTGCCGCCGCCAGAAGCAATTTCGTGTAACTTGCCGTCGCGCAAAAACCCGATGCGCGTACCATCAGGGTGAAACGCCGCATCCTGACAAGTGGCGCTCTCGGGCGTCAACGCGATGACCTCGTTGTTTTGCAAATCCATTCTGTACAACACACGGTAACTTTTATTGTCCGTAAGGTCGTAACGTTGCACCCCGTAAACCGCATACCGGCCGTCGGGCGATACTGCATCGAGGCCCACACGCCCGATTTTCCAGAGCAATTCCGGGGTGAGTCGTTGTGCTTGAGCAGATAAAAGAGAAGAGAGGGACATCAGAGAGAGTGCCAGGAGGAAGTTTCGAACCATGATCCGGTATTGATTAACCAATTTGGGTGGGCAAAAATGCAGCTTTAACCTTGTAACGCGTAATAAAAAGAACAATGGCATGAAAAAGTACATTTGGGAGGCCTTGGGCGTGTTTCTTTTTTGCCTGTTGGTGTCGCTGATCTGGAACAACAACACAGGCATCATGGCCCCGCTGGCTGTCGGGCTGGCCTGGTATGCCGTACAGGCTGTTTTCTCAACAGAGGGCGGCTGGTATGGCAATCCGGCATTTTTAACCGCCGATTTGTTGCTGGACCGGGTGGCCAACCGCCAACTGGCACCCTACATCTTTGTGGCGCAGGTGGTGGGCGCTCTGCTCTCCATACCATTTATACTGTTTTTGCTGGGTTGTTCGGGCATCACGGAAACAGAAATGGTGCACCCAGATCCGTTTTGCGCCTTTTTTGCCGAGTTTATTGGCACTTTTGTGTTGACCCACACTTATCTTCGTCCGTTGCCTGGCGCCGCTGGCGTACAGGGTGTCCAATTAGCCGTGTTGCTGTTTGCCTTTGCACAATTATCTGCCTGCGCATACAATCCTGTGCTCGCGTTGGCTTATGCCTTGTCCGAACGCATTACCTGGGGCGATTTCAGTTATTACGCCGCAGCCGACCTCCTTGGTGCCGCAGCTGCCGCTTCCCTTTTGCTGGTGTTGGTTCCACCCACCGAATAATACTTGCTCAACATAAATTCATTCGACATCATGCGCATCCTTGGGTACATCAACCACCCCCAATATAAAATCACGGTTTTCAAAATGGACAACCGCGTGACCTTGAAACTGGAAAACGAGGGATACGAACAATCCTACAAGCTGGGCGACCAGGAACACCTGAACAGCCTGGAAAAAATAAAAGTGCTGGTAGACGATCATTTCCTGCATCAGGCCGCAGTTGTATTTCAAGCCATGCACCAGAACATCATGTCGGCATCCGCCCGAAACGCCGCCGAAACCACGGAAAACCGTTTTCCGGAAATCATTTAGCGCCCGTTCAGCCTGTTATTATCCTGATATTCAGGCATGTTAAAACGCGCTGCATGCTCACTTCCAACCGGTTGTGTTTTTAACTCAAAACTCAAAACTCAAAACCCAAAACTCTTTACGTATCATTGCACCCGAAAAACAGTCCACATAATCAACCTGCCGTTAATTTGCCATGAAAAACTATTTCCTTCTTGGGTTGGCGTTGCTCCCCCTGCTTGTTGGCGCCCAAAACACCCGCGCCTTCTATGATACCAAGAGCATCGCTGAGGTGCGTGTAAAAATGGATGCCAAAAACTGGGGCGATGTGCTCGACTCCATGCGGATCATGGGCGAGTACCTGGCTCCTGCAACCGTTACTGTCGATGGTGCCCGATATGAAAACGTTGGTATTCGCTACATCGGGGATAAATCCTACGTCACTGGTCAAAAAAGAAACCCGGTACTCATTCGACTCAACGAAAACAATCCGGAGCAAACCCACCAGGGTTATCAATACATTTACCTCTCGTCGGCCCTGCGCGATCCGAGCATGGTGCGCGAAGTGTTGTCGCACGAAATTGCGCGCAAATACATGCCGTCGCCACAAGCCAATTACGCCCGTTTGTATCTCAACGACGAATACATAGGCCTTTTTGTAAACCTTGAGCTCCCGACCAAAGCCTTCCAGGAACGCTATTTTCAGGACTCCGGCAACCTGCTGGCACACGCGCGCATTTACGCCCGGGATCCTGAGGGCCCCAACTGCAAAAAAAACCTGTTTGGCTCTTTGGAATATGAAAGCGACCTGGCCTGTTATCCTGCTAATTTTCGGCGCCTGAATGGTGACAGTTATGCCAACATCCAGGAACTCACCCGCGTACTCAATCAGGAGCCTGAAAACATTGAAAAAATACTGGACGTCGACGATGCGCTCTGGATGCTGGCCCTCAACAACGTCATGGTCAACCTCAGCAGCTACACCGGCATCAGCTCCAATTACTTTTTGTATCAAGATGCAGAAGGCCGTTTTCACCCCATACATTGGGACTTGAACCTCTCTTTCGGCAGTTTTAAAAACACTGGAAACGGCAGCGACCTCGATGAAAAGGGGCTCATCAAACTGGATCCGATGCTGCACGCCGACAACATGTATAAACCGCTGATCAGCAAACTGCTCGCCAACCCTTTGTACAAAAAAATGTATCTGGCCCACATGCGCCAGATTCTGGAGGAAAACTTCAGCAACGGCGCATATGAAAAACGCGCTAAAGAACTTCAGGGACAAATTGTTGTGCCGTTCAGCGATGACCGCAATAAACAGTATACCCTCGACGAGTTTCAAGGCAGCCTGCGCACCACCATCGGCAAGAAAAGCAAAATTCCAGGCATCGTAGAACTGATGTCCAAACGAACGGAATACCTCAAAACCAATACTGATTTGAGCGCCTTGCCTTCTACCATCAGCCAGGTGCAGCTGCAAAACAGGGTCAAGTTCGACGCCGAACGCCTCAAATCGTTCAACTTCAGCGCCCAGGCCGATCGCTTCCCGCAGCGCCTCTTCCTGCATTACCGCTTCGATCCGGCACAGCCTTATCAAGTGGTCTCCATGGAGGAAGAAGCCGGAAGTGAACTGAGCCCCGGCGTTAAAAAATTCAAAACTTCCGTCAAAGCACCTTCCGATGACGCTGCAATCCATTACTACATCATTGCCGAAAATGCAGGCATGGCTTCTTTCTATCCTGTTAATTACACCCAAAAACCGGCAACAGCCAAATTGGCAGAACTGAATAAATAGTTTTGAGTTTTGAGTTTAGGAGTTTAGAGTTTAGGAGTTTAGAGTTTAGGAGTTGATGAGGAGAATC
>JBMOHO010000225.1:0-6680 GCA_049317805.1 Saprospiraceae bacterium | reverse complement strand
AGGAAATGATGCGAACACAAAATCCGGCTCCGGCCAGCTCGGCATGCTGAAGCGCAGCGAGCCGTAGGCAATCAGGAAACCTGCAAAAGTGAAGGCATCAGACAACAGGAAATACCACATCATCAGTTTGCCGTAGCTCGCTTTAAACGGCTCTATGCCGCCTTCCCACAAATCGGTTTCTTGCCCGTCGTGCGTATGCGAATCGTGTGCGTGTGCAACAGAAGTCTCTGCCATTGCTTAATGAATTAACAAGTTTTAGGTCGTTGATTGTTTCCTGAGCAAGCCGTCAAGCCTGCAAATTAAGGAAAACAACCAGGTATATCCAGAGGATATCTACAAAATGCCAGTATTGGGCCACCAATTCGAAACGCAACCGACGCCGGGGCGTGGGTTTGAACGGCAGCACGTAAGCGTAAATCAATGCAGTAGTCAACGCAGCCATGCCACCCAACACGTGTGCGGCATGCAGGCCAGAGATCACAAAGACAAAAGAACTTGACGGATTGGCGGTAAACGTGGCGCCAATGGCGTCCATAGCTACCCAACCCTGATACTGCAATACAATAAATGCAGCAGCCAGCGCAAAGGTCGTTAACAACAGCATTTTGTACGCGTTTTCCTGCCCTTTTTTAAAAGCTTGCAAGGAAAAATGCAAAGTGATGCTGCTGAGTATGATCACAATGGTGTTGAACCAGAAAATATCGGGCAACTTGAACTCAAACCAGTTGCCCTGTGCACGCCGAACGACGTACGCACTCGTTAACCCCGCAAACATCATCACGATGCTGCCGATGCCAATCCAAAGCGCGAGTTTGTGCGCATGAATCTTGTTCTGGGTATATGGTGTAGACACGCTTGCCATGTTGTTTTATAATTTATCGATGAGCAAAACGATCAGCGACAGGGGCAGGTGCAAAAACGATGCGAACATTTGGCGTCGGGCGGCTTCTCTGGAGCAGTCTACGTACAACTGCCAGCAGCGCCAGGCAAAATAGGCATTCAAAAGAGACAAGGCCACCAATGCCGGTACACTGAAAAACCCAAGCCACCAGCCCAACAACACATTTAGCTGCATCAACAGGCAAAATGCAAAGGACAACAGCCCAATCTCTGGGCCCAATTGGCCGTTTGCAGTAGGCAACAGTTGAAAACCGGCGCGTTTGTAATCTTCATCGCCCATCCACGCAACCGCCCAGAAATGCGGGAATTGCCAAAGGAATTGAATGGAAAACAAAAACAGTGCAAGCGATGAAATGCTGTGCTCAAATGCTGCGGCTCCAATCAACAAAGGCAATGCGCCCGGTACAGCGCCCACCAAAACGGCAAACGGCGTCGTCCTTTTCATCGGCGTGTAGATGAACGCATAACTGATGAGCGACACCATCCCGATGAAACCAGTCCATGGATTGAATACCGACAGCATGGAAATGCCCACCAACGCCATCAAACCTGCCATCAAAACCGCAGTCGACACCGTCATGCGACCCGCCGCCAAAGGACGATCGGCAGTACGATGCATCAGCCGGTCATAATCCCGTTCCAACACCTGATTCAGGATATTGCTGGCACCGGTAACCAAAAAGCCGCCGGTTAACAACAACAACATCGCAAGCGCATGCACTTGTCCCTCCGCAGCAATGGCATAGGCCATACCCGCCGAAAACAGCACCAACGAAGTCAACCTGAATTTTACCAACCGCCCAAAATCAGTCCAAATGCCCGGCAATGGTACCGATGCAACTGCTGACTGTTTTGTGCTCGTCGTCGTCTGATCCTTCACAAAAATTATTTAGTGACCACCGTGGTCGTGTTCATTTTCGCCCAATGGGACGTACTGCGGTATGAATTCTTTGCCGTCTTTGCCATAGTCGTATGCCCAACGCTGCACAGAAGGAATATTGCCAGGCCAGTTGCCGTGACCGGCTTCAATTGGCGTAGTCCATTCCAGTGTGTTGGCACCCCAGGGGTTTTTCACAGTCTGCTTGCGTCCTTTGTAAATCGAGTAAAAGAAGTTGATCACAAAAACAAGCTGCAGGAAAAACACCACAATCGCTGCAATCGTAATGAATTTGTTCAGGCCCACAAAGTGCTTGAACGAATCAAAGTTTTCGATGCTGTAATAGCGGCGTGGTACGCCAGCCATGCCTGTATAGTGCATGGGCCAGAAAATCAGGTATGCGCCAACCAGCGTGCCCCAGAAGTGGATTTTGCCCAGCGTTTCGTTCATGAAACGGCCAAACATCTTCGGGAACCAATTGTAAATGCCTGCAAACATGCCAAAGAATGCAGCGATACCCATCACAATGTGAAAGTGCGCCACCACAAAATAGGTGTCGTGCAACTGAATGTCAATAGCAGAGTTGCCGAGGAATATACCCGTCAAACCACCAGAGATAAACATGGATACAAAGCCGATGGCAAATAAACTCGCAGAGTTGAAGCGGAAATTGGAACCATAGATCGTGGTGATCCAGTTGAACACTTTCACCGCTGAAGGCACGGCAATGATTAGGGTGAAAACCACGAAGAAGTTGCTGATCCAGGGGTTCACACCCGACATGAACATGTGGTGGGCCCACACTATAAACGACAGGAACGCAATGGCCAGAATCGAGAACACCATCGCACGGTATCCAAAGATCGGTTTGCGGGCGTGTACCGATAATACTTCTGACACAATACCCATGGCCGGGAGGATGATGATGTATACTTCCGGGTGACCCAAAAACCAGAACAGGTGCTGGAACAGGATGGGGCTGCCGCCTACACGGTCCAGAATCTGGCCGCCGACTACGATCTCACTCAGGTAAAATGAAGTGCCCAGGCTGCGGTCGAATGTAAGCAGCAACAAACCCGAAAACAACACCGGGAACGACAACAAGGCAATGATCGCCGTGATGAAGAATGCCCAGATGGTCAGCGGCATGCGCCACATGTTCATGCCTTTTGTGCGCATGTTCAGCACTGTCGTGATGTAGTTGATGCCCCCAAGGAGTACCGACACCACGAACAGCGACATGGATACGATCCACAAGGTCATACCCGCTCCCGATCCATCAGACGCTTGCGGCAAGGCGCTCAAAGGTGGATAAGCCACCCAGCCCCCGGAAAAAGGCCCTGTGCTCAGGAAAAGGGAAACGAACATCACCAATCCTGAAAGGAAAAAGAACCAGTAGGAAAAAGCGTTCAACAGCGGCGAAGCCATGTCGCGTGCGCCCAATTGCAATGGAATAAGCAAATTCGAGAAAGTGCCGCTCAAGCCGGCCGTAAGCACGAAAAATACCAGAATGGTGCCGTGCATAGTCACCAAAGAATAGTAGAACTCAGGATCCAACTTGCCAATACCGGCTTCGTTTACCTGAATCCATTTGCCCAGCAATGGTTTCAGCCATACCAGGTCGCCTTCGGGGAAACCCAATTGAAGGCGGAAAATGATGGACATTGAAGCGCCGATAAGCGCCCAGAACATCCCTGTTATCAGGAATTGGCGGGCGATGATCTTGTGATCGGTGCTGAAAATGTATGTGGTGATGAAGTTCGATTGATACTTGTCACCGTGGTGATGTTCATGGAAGTGATCGTCAAACCCAAGTTCCTGGGTGAGTTTCTCTTCCAACATTTCGGCGGCATTTACTACAACTTGAGCCATGGCCTTAGATCAATTTTTCTGAAGTGATGATGTGTGTATTTGGCAGGGTCAGGTGCCTTGGTGCCCGACCGCCTAAGCGGCCGAAAGTTGTATTATTGAACTGCTGGTGTAGGGGTGATGATGGTAAATTCTGTACGCCGGTTTTTGGCGCGGTTTTCCGGTGTGTCGTTTTCTGCTTTTGGCTTTGTATCGCCGAAGCCTTGCGACGAAAGGCGGCTCAATGCAATGCCGCGTTCGGTCAGGTAGCTCACCACCGATGCCGCACGCGCAGCAGAGAGGGTGCGGTTTTCGGCTGGATCGCCCACATTGTCGGTATGGCCACCCACTTGAATGCGCGTATTCGGATAGGCATTCAGTGCAGCCACAAGGTTATCCAGTTCATACCGGCTGTTTTCCGTCAGGCGGGCAGAGCCGGTTTCGAAGTTGATGTTGTTCAGGGCAAGCGTTTTGTCCGTGGCTGTGGCAGAAGCTACCGCTTTATCTACAAGCTCTTTGAACTGTTTGCTGCGCTGGGCCACCTCAATGTCGAGCACTTTGCCTTTGTTGGGGTCGTCAGCCTTTTCGCGTACTTGTGTCAGGTAAAACGACTCTTGTTTGGCAACCCAGGCGTCGTATTCTTCCTGGGAAACGATTTTCAGAATGCGTTTCATCGAATAGTGGCCTTTGCCGCACAGTTCAGCGCATGCCAGTTCATATTCAAATTTTTCCCAACGCTTTGGCCCTTGCGGATCGGCCGGATCGTAAGGCGTATTGTATTCCGGGTACTTGCGCAACTCGTTTCTGAATTCAGCGGTTGTTTTCACCGGCGTAAACACAAAATAAGTAGGCATGCCTGGTACGGCGTCCATTTTCACACGGAAGTGCGGAAGGTAAAAGTTGTGCAATACGTCTTTGGCCGTGATGCGCACGCGCACTTTTTTGCCTACAGGCAAATAAATCTCCTGGCCGGGAACGGGATCATCCCAGTTCTTTGGGTCGGTGAAATCTTGTCCCAACGGGTTGCCTGCTGTTGTCAAGCGGAAGTTGCGTCCACCCAGTTTGCCGTCTGGCCCCGGATACCGAATGGTCCAGTTGAACTGCTGACCGGTCGCTTCAATCTCCATGTAATCTTCTCCTTCTTTGATGTCAGACATCACCGTATTCCAGGCGTTCAAACCGCGCACCACCAGAATGGTCATCACCACCGCCGGAATGATAGTCCACCATATTTCAAGACGGTTGTCATGGGAAATGAACTGGGCTTTGCGGCCTTCCTGGTAGCGGTATTTGTACGCAAACCAGAAAAGGGCAATGTGCGTGAGGATAAACACAATGCCCGTGAAAAACAAGGTCACATTGAACAGGCTGTCCAACACGCTGCCATGTGCCGATGCCGATTGCAAAGGACCATAACCCAACAGCTGGTTGCGATAATTCCAGGCCGACACACATACGGCTACCAGAAACACAACCATGAAAATAATGGATAACCAGCCATTCCAGAGGCTGTTCTCCCGCAATACTTCGCGTTCGCCTTTAATTTGGGACGTCAACTCAGTCACCTTGGCTATTTGAACCAAGACAACCATCAGAAGAATGATACACAGAATGATGATAAGCGATGTCATCGTAAAAGTTTTTACTTTAACCCAAAGATAGGGGACTTGGTTGAGCGGTTGGAGACGCAGTAATTTTGATTAGAACGAGTCTAAATAATCAATGGTGGCTGTCGCCATTGTCTTCCCCTTCAATGTACACACCGGTGCTGTGGTGCAAACTTTCTTCGAGGTAAGGGTCTTTTAACGGCACCAGTGGCGCACTTTGAAGATTGCGGAAAAACATGAACAGGAATAAGCTCAGGAAGCCAATCAAGGTGCCGATTTCAGGGAAACCGGGCAGTGTATAGCCTAACTTGAACGACTTGTCCGGGCCGTGGTGGGCTTCAGCGCCGTGCGCATCACCATGTCCAGCCCCTTCATGCGCCGCATCCGCAGCGCCGTGGGTTGCTGCTTCGTGGTGTGCTTCGGCACCTTCTGCGTGTGCTTCTGTTGTGTCGTGCGCTTCATGTCCTTTGGCAGCGTGGGCCGTATCGGTTGCGGTGTGGTGGCCTTCGGCAGCGTGGGCGGCGGCAGGATGTTCTTCGGTATGTGGTTTGGCTTCGTGGGCCTTGGCACCCGCTTTTTCTACGGCATCCTTGGCACCATGTTGATCCTGTTCACCAGCTTCAAACGTGTAAGACGCTTTCAGCACTTTGGCATCGTTCATCAGGCTGCTCTGGTGTTTTTTCTCCAGGAGTTCCTTGGTTTCAAATGCAGCAATGCGCGCGCCGGGTTTAATCA
The DNA here is from genome assembly GCA_049317805.1 of Saprospiraceae bacterium. Taxonomy (GTDB): domain Bacteria; phylum Bacteroidota; class Bacteroidia; order Chitinophagales; family Saprospiraceae; genus M3007. The sequence goes on along the minus strand of JBMOHO010000225.1, from coordinate 713 downwards.
TGTAGAAAAAATCCCACCAGTGACCAATAAATACGATCAGCGCGACAAAGAACATGGTACCAAACTTGCGCTTGGTGTCGTTGCGCATGAGGATAAAGAATGGCGTCACAAAATTGAGGAGCATGTTGCCCCAGAACAGCACGGCATAGTTGTCCATGCGCTCTTTGAAGTAAATGGTCTCTTCGCCCACGTTGCTGTACCAGATGAGCATGTACTGGTCAAACCACAAGTACATCCAGAACACCGACAAACCGAACAGGTATTTACCCATGTCGTGCAGGTGATCGCGGTTTACATATTCGAGGTAGCCGATATTTTTCAGGTAAATGATCAACATGATCATCAGGGCCAGGGCCGCCAGCAAAAGCGAAATGGTAGAGTACCAGGCAAACATGGTGCTGTACCAGTGCGTGTCAATAGACATCACCAATTCCCAAATGAACACCGTGCTCAAAAAGCCGCCCAATGGCAAAAACGAAGCCGCCCATTTGCGTTCTTTCTTATAATAGTCGAGCGAAGGGGTTTCGTTGGCATCCTGTGCAAGCGAATTGTTGCGCAGGCCACGTGCCCAGAAGAACCAGATGGCCAGGAAGCCAACCGTGCCCACGGTAAAGAATACAGGGTTCAGGAATCCTTTTTTACCGGCAATGATTTTATCGTAAATCGGGCTGCCAGGATCTGAAATGCCTGCGATGTTCCAGTGGTACAGGTGG
>JBMOHO010000224.1:0-6697 GCA_049317805.1 Saprospiraceae bacterium | reverse complement strand
GACAGTGGATGACGCGGGGGTTGTGTTGGAGCGAGGGCAAGTGGTGCGGCAGTAAGTGGGAGTAAATACCGTGCTCGGGTAAATAGTAAATACAAAGGTAGTGCTGCGCAACCTTGTATGTGCAGCACTACCTAAGCGTCTGGAACAAGCCTTTAAAAGAAAAACGCCACGTGTGCACGCAAATTAAACGGCGTGCCGGGTGTAAAGTGAATTTCTGACGACGGCTCCGGTTCGTCGAACAAGCGGCTTTCGGTGTCGAACTGGGCTTCTTTCCAGCGCTCGTCCAACAGGTTTTCGATGCTGAGGCCCACCTCGAATTTCGGCCGGGTGTAATTCACCAGGGCGTCCATCAGGAAATATCCGGTAGCCACTACGGAGTTGTCTTCGTTGGCGGGCCGGTCGCCGAGGTAGCGATAGCGGAGGCTGCCATTGAGGCCCGGTTTGGTGTTGAACGACAGGCCGCCAATGCTCGTCCACAAGGGGGCCAGCGGAATGTTGTCTTCGTTTTCGGGCACATCCAAGGCGCGGGGGTTGGTATAGTTCACGTCCAAATCGGCATACAACCAGTCTAACAGTTGGGCGCGGGCCGAAAAGTCTACCCCGTTGCGGCGGGTTTCGCCCCCGGCTTCCACCACGGCAGCGTCGCCCACGTATACAAATTCCTGCTCGAGGTTGAGGTGCCACACGCTGGTGGTGAGCACCACGCGCGGGACGGGTTTCCAGGCAAAACCACCTTCGTAACCCAGGGCTTTAGGCAGAATTTCCTTGCCGTTTTGAGGCACCACCACGCGGGTATCGTTGGAGTGGAAGCCATATCCGCTGTTGACAAACAATTGCAAGCGTTCGTTTACCGTGAAATAGGCGTTCAGTTTGGGGCTCACGATGTTGGCAGACGCGATTTGGCGGTCGTACAACTCCGGGTTCAGTTTATTGACGTATTTGTTGTAAAACTGATCGAAGCGGAGTCCACCGTTGAGCATGAGCCAGGGCGTTACGTACACCGTTTCATTGAGGTATACGCCAATATTGGCCTCGTTGACGTCGCCCAACGCCAATTGTTCCAGCGTGGTTTGGCGGCCTTTGGTGCGCGACAGTTCGCTGTTCTGGGTGTCGTCTGCGCGTATTTGCAAGCCGATTTCGGTTTCCCAGTTCAGCCCGCCCCAGTCGTCTTTGCGGTTGTACGAACCGTTGTATCCGAAAAGGTTGCGTTTTTCTTTTTGTTTGATCTGGTCGCCGTTAACGGGGTCTTCCAAAAAGAACGTAAAATTGGAAAACAGTTCAAATTCGTAATGGCTCAGGTAAAACTGGTTGCGCAGCAGGCCACCATCGGGCAATTGAGTGCCGAGTTGGAGGCTCACGTTGGTGCGGTTGGTGTTGCCGCCCTCGGTGTCGTCTATGGCCCCGAAAAAACCGATCTGACCGCTGTCTACGGCCCGGTCCGGAATTTGTCCCGATGCGTCCCAACTGCTGGTAAACGACTGCACCATGGCCGTGAGGTAGGTGTTTTCGTTCACTGTACCGTTGTATTTGCCCATAAAGCTAAATCGGTTGTAGGCTTGCGGGCTGTCGAAGTAGTTGTTGCTGAAAAAATAGTCGGTGGCCACATAAGCGTTGTGTGTGCGGTTGCCTTGCTGGCGGTCGATGAGTTTAAACATGCCGAGGGCGCGGTAGGTGTCGAACATGCCGGTTTGAAACTTGATCATGTTGCGGTCGAGCGCATTTTTGGTTTGAAAACCCACGTACCCGGCGGTGGCAAAATTGCCATACGGGGCGTAGTAAGGCCCTTTGCCGAAATTGACGCGCTCTACGGTTTCGGGGATGAGGTAGTGCAGGTCGGCATACCCCTGGCCGTGGGCGTGAGACACCATGTTAACCGGAATGCCGTCGGTGCTGATGGCAATGTCGGTGCCGTGGTCAATGTCGAACCCGCGCAAGAATATTTGCTCGGCTTTGCCCCCGCCGGCGTGCTGGGCAATAAATAGTCCGGGCACCATGCGCAGCACATCCTGGGAGGTATTGACGGGCCGGAGGTGGATATCGAGGGCGGATACGACCTGCGACTGCACGTTGGGTGCGGCGGCTATTTCCACGGTTTTCAGTTCCACGGCACCGCGGATGAGGTAATGGGCGATGGCGCTGGTTTCGCTGTCGCGCACCGTGGCTTCCTGGGTGTCGATGTCATAGCCCAGATAATTGATGCGGATGGTGTATTTACCGGCTTCCAGATCGTTGAACTGATAAAATCCGAGGTTATCGGTGTAGGTTTGGCGGTTGTCGTTTTCAAGGGTTACCAGGGCGCCGGCGAGGGGTGCGCGGGTGTTGGCGTCGAGTACGCTGCCGCGCAGGCTGCCGTTGTGCGCCCAAAGCGCTCCGGCCACTATAAGCATGCAAAAAGAAAGAAAAAAACGTTTCATTCCAGTGTTTTTTTTTGATTTGAATAAAGCAATCCCGCCTCAAACAGTGCTTTGAGGGCAAAAAGGGTAAAAATCTTTGGTCAATCAAAAAACTACTCTGGAGGGGGCGAATCCACGGGCAAGGTCACTGCATAAACCTGCTTACCGCTGTACACAGGTAACAATCGTTGCGATTGGCCTACTGATGGTTCTCCGTATTCGATGGTGTACCTGCTGTACTGTACCATGTGCCACAAGCGCTCAAACGCAAATGGTTTGCCAGCGCTGCGGGCATCTTCATCCCCATCGGGTGCTTGCTGAAGAAGCGTTTGTACGATGCCGTGGTGGACGTGGTGAGCCTCCACTTCGGTATTGTGGTGGCCATGCACGTGGTGGTGGTGCGCATGATGCCGGTAAAAACCCTCCGTCGCCACGTGCACCCAGGTATGCGCTATATGGCCCAGGGCATACCCAACCGTGTGGTAAGCGTAGGCAAACAGCAACAAAAAGGGCATTGAACGCATCAAGCGCATGGCAGACAGGAAGGTTGTTTACCTGCTTAATACGGTCATATGCCTGCTTACGGTTTCCAGATGTGCAAAAATTAGTATGGGAGGGGATAACCAACGGCAAAAAAGCATGCCAAAGCCCTCAGCCCAACGATGAAAAGCGCCGCATGGCATCGGCATGCGCCTCCGGGTCGAAAACAGCGCGTACAGGAATGGCAAATCCGTGCAGCGCCACACTCTCGATCAGGTCAGTGAGGCCTATTTTTTTGTGCAACTCGTACACGCCGGGGTTGGTTTGCGAAAGCAAATACTGCTCTATGGTCTGTTGCTTCGGATCCACTATCCAATATTCTGGTATGAAATGCGCGGCGTAGTCGGTCTTTTTGAGTTCTGCGTCTCGCCTGAAATTTTCCGCACCAGGCGACAGCACCTCCACGATCAGGTCGGGTTTCGGATATACGTTCATGCCGGGCTGAAACTGATCGGCTACTTCTTTGCGCCAGAAGGCCACGTCTGGTTCGTAGTCATTCCGGGTAAGGCCGATCAGGGCTTTTTCAACGCGGACTTTGCCCAACTGCTGTACAGTAGCGTAAAAATGTGCCAGACTCCCCAATTGCAGAACCACAGCGTTGTGGTCTTCAGCGGCTGGGGAGTGTACCACCACACTGCCGTTGATGAATTCAGCTTTCGCTTCGGGCGTGAGCCAGGCGCGAAATTCCAATCGATGCGGCATTTCCGCATTCAACAAGTCTTGCAAGCGGTTGATCAAAAAAGGGAGGTCTGGAACCGCAAGCAATTGCTTTTCTAACGCGTGGGTCGACATAGAACGCTCATTTACCCTACAAAGTTAAGGAAATTTTTGCTGAATAGTTACAACATATCTACACAAATCCCAAAGGCTCAAACCGACCTTGCAAAATTTTGGTAGAGTCCGTTTCCAGCCATTTGTCGAGCAATGTAGCGTACACCTGCCGGAAGTCAATGTTGTATTTCAGATCGCCCTTGTCGAGTTCGGTCAGGTCGGGCAGTTCGTTGAGCAGGCCTTTTTGCTTGAGCGCGCCACCCATGAAAAACATCTGATTGGCGGTACCATGATCGGTGCCGCCGCTGGCGTTTTGAGCCACCCGCCGCCCAAATTCGGAGAACGTGACCACCAGCACGTCTTTCCAACGGCCGTTCTTTTGCATGTCGGCTGAAAAAGCAGCCAGGGCCTCATCCATTTGCTGAAACAGGCGGTTTTGTTGTCCGGCCTGATTGACGTGTGTGTCGAAACTGCCGTGCGACAAGTAATACACGCTGGTGTCGGCATCGGCCAGAATGAGCGAAGAAATGGTCTGGAAACTGCGGCCAATTTCGGTCGTTGGGTACGCGCCACCGCTCGGTTTGGCGCGGGTTTTTTCGTGCAGGTAATCGGCAGACGACAGCGTTTCGGCCATGGTTTTGTACAAGTAACCCACCGGCGCCTCGGGGTCGTCGTGCGCATGCGCATGGGCCGAGGAGTAAGCCGCAAAGTACGGGCTGTGCGCCGTTTCATAGAGGCGCTTGGGATCCAATAGGGCCAGGCCCTTCATGTCTTCGCCTTTGAGGGCCAGGCTGAGGGTGTCGTCAATCTCCAGGGTGGCCGTCGGGCGGGTACACCCGTTGCACTGGGCGTCGAGGTAACGGCCTACCCAGCCGGTATTCCAGTATTGGTTGGCCGGGCTGGCGCTGTGCCAGATGTCCATGCTGCGAAAGTGGGATCGGTCGGGGTTGGGGTAGCCCACATTGTGCAGGATGCCGAGGTGCCCCTGGTCGTAGAGCGCCTTCATGCCCTTGAGCATGGGGTGCAGGCCGGCTTCGGTACCCACAGACAGGGCGTCTTCCGGTTTGATGGCAATGCGGGGTCGCTCGCGGTAGTAAATGTCGTTGCGCACGGGCACCACGGTGTTCAAGCCGTCGTTGCCGCCGCTGAGCTGCAGCACCACGAGTATCTTGCCTTTGTGCATGAGCGCACCCGGCTGTTCAAAGGCTTTTAAAAATTTGGGCAACCACAGGGAGGCGGTGGCCAGGGATGCGGTTTTGAGGAAATCGCGCCGTTTTATGAACATTTGTTTGTTTGTTGAGGGGTTTAATAGTTTAGTAGTTTGGTAGTTTAGTAGTTTATTTGTTGATCGGTTTATTGAGGGCGTGTAAATCAACAACTCAACAAATAAACGATCAACAAACCTGATATTCCGGCGTAGCCATCAACTGCGCCAGGGTGCTTTGGATGCGCGCCGTTTTGCTGCTTTGTTCGGTGTATTGCTGAACAATGGCCACGGGCGGCGCTGGCTGGGGCAGTTGCCACAGGTGTTCTGCCATGCGCGCGATCAGCTCTTTGTCGGGGGTGGAGGCAAACAGGCTGGTGGGCAGCGACCAGTCGATGGTGGCGCGCAACTGTTGTTTGCGTTTGCCGCCACCCTGGCCCATTTCCTGGTCGTCGTCGTCTTTGGTACTCACGTCGAGGTCGTTGCCGAGTGCCAGCAGTTGAGGGATGCGCAGGCGGAGCATGAGTGAACTGGAGTCGATCCAGGTTTTGCCGCCAGGCCAGCCAGCCACATTGGGTGGGAAAAACAGGATTTGCCCGAGGGCTTTTTGCAACACCAGTTGGGTTTCGGGGCGCTCCAGTTCGAGCGGCATGGTGCGGCGGATGCCCACCCAGAGTTCGATGGGCGATTTGATTTTGCTCCCCACGTTTTGGGCATCGAAAAACCAGTTGCTGGTGAAGATGTCGTCGAGCAGGGTTTGTATGTTGTATTTGGACTGAAAAAACCGGTCGCCAAGCTGCCGAATCCGATCCCGGGGCACGGTTTGTTCGTTGACGAGGAAACGGTAGAGTTTTTCGGTGATGTGGTAGGCAGTCTGGCGCTGGTCGAGGAGGATGTTGAGGATGTCGTCGCCGTTGTAGGTGCCGGTGTTGCCGAGTACGGTTTTGGAACCCGCGTCGTGTACGCCTTCGCGGAACACAAAGTCGCCCGCAATGCTGAAGCCCCATCCGGTGAAGGCGCGGGCGGCCTCTTTGACGTCCTGTTCGGTGTAGTGGCCGCGGCCCAGGGTGAAGAGTTCCATGACTTCGCGGGCGAAGTTTTCGTTGGGCGACTTCTTTTTGTTCTGCTGGTTGTTGAGGAAGGCCAGCATGGCGGCGCTTTTGGACACCCCGCGGAGCAGGTCGGCGAAGTTGCCGAGTGCGTTGTTGCGCACCACTTCGAGCAGTTGCTGTTGGTACAGGATGTTGATGTTGCGGCTGGCGAAGTGCCCGTGCCAAAAAAAGGCCATTTTTTCGCGCAGTTGGGCCTTGGTGTGGGTCATCTCGTCGAGCCAAAGCAGGTTGAGGCTTCGGAGGTCTTCCTTGCTTTGTTTGCGGATTTGCTTCTTCTGCTCGTCGGTGAGGCCGCCGTTTTCGGTGCGGCCAATTTCGCCTACGCCCATGCCGATGCCCTGGAAGGCGTTGCTGGCCACGTTAAACGCCACCGGTTGAGTAGCCGATTCGGCTTTGATTTTTTTCCAGGCTTGCGCCGGGGTCAGCTTTTCCCAGTCGGGCCAGGATTTGCTGCCGGGCCCGTAGCCGGCGCGCCAAAGGAGGTGGCGGATTTGTGGTGCGGTGTTTGAAGCCATGTTGTGGTGCGTGTAGTTGAGTCAGGGGGTTTAACGTTTATCCAGACGGCCAGGCATGCAACAGGTTTAACGTGTTAACACAAATTTAGGAAATATGGCGGTGTTTTGCTACTTTTGCAGGCCGCAGCGGCGACTTTAGTCGCCGCTGCTATACCGTTTCGG
>JBMOHO010000223.1:0-6723 GCA_049317805.1 Saprospiraceae bacterium | reverse complement strand
CGTGCTGCCCTCCAGCAAAGTCGCCGAAATGACACAGCCCAAAGGGTTTAGCACGGTTACAGTAACCGACACGCTGTCGCAGCCATCAGATCCAGTCAGCAACTCGGTCAAGGTACCCACTTCATTGAGGTTGCAGGTGTTCAGGGTTTGCACCGTGATGTCGAGCAAATCCGGATCGTAGGTCACCGTGGTCACTATCAGCGAATCGCACAAATATTGGTTGGTCAACACCACAGTAAAAATGCCCGCCAGCGCCGGATTGCACGTTGTTTCCAAAAGATAGGTCGTGTCGGTGGGCAACAGGCTTGTTTGGGTAATCACCACGCTGTCGCAACCATCCACACCGTTATATACTTGCTGCGTCAGGCCCACCATGCCCGGGTCGCAACTGCCCACCACGATCACGGTCGTGTCTATCAACGCCGGATTGTAGATAACGGTGGTGATCAATATCGAATCACAGCCGTACTGATTGGTCAGCATGCTGGCAAACATACCCGTGGCCGCCGTATCGCAGGTAATCTCTCCCAGATACGTGGTGTCTGTCGGCAACAGGGTGGTAAGGGTAATCACAAGGCTGTCGCAACCGTCTGCTCCAGCCAACAACTGTTCCTGAGCGCCAACCGCTCCGGGGTCGCAACTCGACAACTGAATCAGCGTCGTGTCGATCAAATTGGGATCAAATTGCACAATGGTCACCACCGTAGAGTCGCAACCAAATCCGTTTTGCAACATAACGGTAAACACACCAGCCAGGTTGACATCGCAGGTTGACTGGTTAAACGTCGTGGTATCGGTCGGCGCCAGCACAACCGTGTTGATAACCAAACTGTCGCAACCATATTGATTGGTCAACAACGTATTGGTGATGCCCGCCATGTTGGGATCGCAGGTGAACGCACTCAAATTTGTCGTATCCGCCGGAATAAACGTCACAATTGTGATGACCAAACTGTCGCAATTGTCGGCGCCTATCAACAATACCTGGCTGACGCCAGCCAGATTGGGGTCGCAGGTGTTGGACTGCACCACCGTGCTGTCCACGTCAAATGGATCAAAAACCACGGTTTCTACCACCGTGCTGTCGCAGCCAAAACGGTTTTGCAACATTTTTGTAAACGTGCCCGCTCCACCCGGGTTGCACGTGACGCTGTTGACAAAAACGGTGTCCGTCGGATACAAAACAGTAACCGTGGTCACCGTGCTGTCGCACCCAAATCGATTTTGCAAAACCTGCACCAGCACGCCGGTATCTGCCGGCAAACAACTGCCTTGTTGGAGCGTAACCAGGTCCACCGGATTGGTCGTTACCGTAACCGAAGCGGTGTCGCTGCAAGCATTTCCACCAGCAACGGTGACCAAATAGGTGGTGGTGATGAGTGGACTAACGGTGTACTGGGCCGTTCCCGGGCCGCCCGTCCATTGGTAAGCAATACCGCCGGAAGCCGTCAGGGTAGTATTCTCGCCGCTGCAAACCACTGCATTTCCGCTGATGCTTGCTGTGGGACTCGGGTTCACGGTCAGCGCAAAAAACATGGGCGGGCCGCCGCAGCCGTTCAACGTGGCCGTAGCCGTAATCAATCCCAGCTCTGTGTTGGCCACCGCAGGCGTTGTAAACAACAGGTTGCCCATGCCAGCCGCAGGCAAACCGATGTTCGGGTTGCTGTTCGTCCAGGTTACATTGAGGTTGCCGTTTCCGGTAAAAGGAATGTTGACCAATGCGCCGCCGCAGGCTTGCACGTCGGCAATCTGGTCTATGCGCGCCTCGGCACCGACGGTGATGGTGAAAGTACGCGACGGCGCTGTGCAGCCGTTGAGTTCGGGTGTCACCACAATGGTGGCCACTTGGGTGGTGTTTAACAGCGCCGTTACAAACGAGAGGTTGCCCTGCCCGGTAGCGGGAAGGCCGATGGCCGGGTTGTCGTTTGTCCACGTGTACACTGTACCCGGCAACCCTATGAAGGGCTGGTTCACCGCGGCACCCGAACACACCGTTGTGTTGGGCGGAATGGCCATGTCGGGTCGTGGATTTATTTGTACGGTGAACGATTCCGGTTGGCCCAGACATGTGAACGAAGCAGGCACCACCAGCACCGTGGCCGTTTGCACAAAAGGTTTGGCCGTGGCCGTGAATGTCAGGTTTCCAGTACCGGAGTCGCTCAGGCCAATGTTCGGGTTGCTGTTGGTCCAAATGAACTGCGTGTTTGGAGAGCCGTTAAATGCATAATCGACTGCCTGGCCCCCGCAAAACAGGAGCGTACCCGGGTTGGTCACGTTGGGTATCGGGAAAATGAGCACCTTGAGCAGCGAGTCCGGGCCAATGCAGCCGTTTTCTTCAGCATGAACAGTCAGGATAGACGTTTCGAGCATGGTCACCAGGTTAGCCGTCGTGTTGATGTTGCCTGTGCCAGCGGCGGGTATTCCGGTGTTGACGTTGTTGTTGGTCCACACGATGGCGGCACCAGGGGAGCTGGATCCGAAAAAGATGTCGATGGGCGCCTCGCTGCATCCAAAATACGGATTCTGGGAAAACAGCACGGTGGGCGCGGGCACATCGCCGGTGACGCGCACGTCGTCGAACCAGTACATTTCCACGGCGGCTTTGTTGGCGGCACGTATGCGCAGGCGCAAGATGCGGCCTGCGAGGTTGTTTACGGCAGCGGTACCCGTTTGCTCGCCGCACACATACGCAAACTGCACCCACGAGCCGCCGTCGAGGCTGTATTCAAACACCATCTGGTCGTGCCCGTTGTCGATGTTTCCGTTGTTCTGACAGGTGAAAAACGGTCCGCCTGGCTCGCATTCCAGCATGCCTGTGAAACCATACGCGATGGAAATGTCCTTTTCACAAAAAGCAGACACGTCTATGGAGTCGGTGATCCACACATTGCCGTTGGCCCCGCCGAAGGCACAGCAGGGACCGCCCTCCATGTCGACAATCTCGAATCGGCCGTTTTGCACACCGGCAAACGAACCCGGAGAGCCGTCGCAATCGATAAAATTTTGGCTCCAGCCCTGATTGGGCCCGCTGAAATCTTCAGACCAAAGCACAGTTTGCGCCATGGTGAACCCCGGGAAAAAAACCGCCAAAAGGATTGCAGCGGCTATGATTAATGGTTTTTGAGCAAATTTGTAAACAGTCAGCATGATGAAGACGGATGGGATTGTAATCAGATTGTTGGGAATAAATGAAAGAAACAGAATGCAAAGCTATTTTTTTATTATTACAACAAGCTTTATAATGTGTTAATTAACAGAACATTCATGAAGGCCCCAAGGCTGTAAATATTACCGTATCTTTGCGGCCCATTTTAAGCATACCATGCGCGATAAACTCATTGCCCTTCGGGAAAAATACCATTTGCTGGAAGAAAGCCTGGCCGATCCGGCCACTGTAGCGGATATGGACCGCTGGAAAAAGGTCAATAAAGAATACAAAAACCTGCAGCCCATCATCGAGGCTTTTGAACGTTATGACAAGGTTGACGCCAATTTGATTGACGCCCGCCAGGTGCTGGCCAATGAAAGCGATCCCGATCTGCGCACCATGGCGCGGGAGGAAATCCAGCTGATGGAGCCCGAGCGCGAGCGCCTCGAAGAAGCCCTCAAGGTGTTGCTGGTGCCCAAAGACCCGGAAGACGAAAAAGACGTTATTTTTGAAATTCGTTCGGGTACCGGTGGCGACGAGGCGGCTTTGTTTGCCGGCGACCTGTACCGCATGTACATGCGCTATTTCCAGTTGCAAGGCTGGCAGGTGGAAGTGCTGGACGAAAGCCCGGGCGCCGTGGGCGGTTTTGCCAAAGTGGTGCTCGAAATCACAGGCGAAAACGTGTACGGCAAGATCAAGTTTGAATCGGGTACCCACCGCGTGCAACGCATACCCGACACCGAAACCAAAGGACGCGTGCAGACCTCAGCCGCCACGGTGGCGGTGTTGCCCAAATTGGAACCCGAAGACATCAACATCCGAAAAGAAGACATCCGCACCGACGTGTTTCGCGCCAGCGGTGCCGGTGGCCAGCACGTCAACAAAACGGAGTCGGGCGTGCGGTTTACCCACTTGCCCACTGGCGTGGTGGCCGAAAGCACCGAAAGCCGCTCTCAACACAAAAACAGGGACATCGCCATGGGCCGATTGGTGCAGCAAATTCAGGACATGCAGATTCAGCAAACCGCCTCCACACTCGCCTCTCAGCGCCGCAGCCTGGTGGGTTCGGGCGACCGCTCTGAAAAAATACGCACCTTCAACTGGCCACAAAACCGCGTAACCGACCACCGGCTGGAAGGCGACAACAAAAACTACAACCTGGACAAAGTGATCGAAGGTGAACTGGCACCGCTCATTGAGGCGCTGATCATTGCTGACAATGCGGCGAAACTGCAGGGAGATGATTAACGTTTCCGATTCAATCCGTTCCGGATTGAATCGGACTCAATAAATTTCCTCTGGCTCCGAGTCCAGGTCTTTTGCCTCCATTTTAACGGAATGCTCGTCTTCCTTGTCGCCCTGCGGTTTCGTATCGGGTTTTTCATCTTTGAAAAACCGCCGCTGGAACAACAGTATGATTAGCACACCCGTGGTGATGGAGGCGTCGACCACATTGAAAATGGGGCTAAAAAACAGAAATTCCTGCCCGCCAAAATACGGAATCCACGACGGGATGTTGATCCAGGCCATGGGAAAATAGAGCATATCCACCACCTTGCCGTGCAGCAGCGTGCCGTAACCCTGCCCCCAGGGCACCAATTCTGCCAGTCCGCCGTGATAGGGCGATTCGGTGAAAATCATACCATAAATCACGCTGTCGATGATGTTGCCCAGGGCGCCCGCCGTAATGAGGCCGATGCTCAGGATGAACCCCAACGGAAAATTGGATTTGATGAGCATGGAAATGTACCAAATCAACGCAAACACCATCAGGATGCGAAAAATGCTCAACAGCAACTTGCCGTACACCCAGTCAAATGTGATCCCAAACGCCATGCCTTCGTTTTCCACAAAATGCAGGCGAGCCCAACGCAACCCGAACATGGGGTAGTCGTCGTTGTACTCAAAATGGGTTTTAATGTAAAATTTGACGCTCTGATCAATCGCAAGCACTAACAGGATCAGCAGCGTGACTAAAATTGTTTTTTTCAACGGCATCTGTCGTTTTTTGATGCGGCAATGGCCCGCAAAGAAACAACAAATTCCTCAAATCCACACCCCACACCTCACCGCCTGTGCTGCTCCACCTGTTTCAGCAGCCAGTCGCGCTCCATCACCGGGTTCATTTCGCGGATTTGTTCGGCCAAGCGGCTGGTTTGGGCCGAGGAGTAGGGGTTGAGGTTCAACAGGCGGCGCATGAGGCTGATCATGTTTTTGTACGCGGTTTTGCGGGCCGGATCGAGGGCTTCCTTGCGTTTGAGGTAAATGCGCATGCTGTCGAGCAGCGATTCAAATGCGTCGTACTCGCTTTGTTCGTAGTACACCTTAAGGAGCATGGTTTTGCCGATGATGTTGAGCAACATGTCGTCGTACTCAAATTCCATGAGCTGGCGCTGGGCTTTGTCGTAATCTCCTTTTTCAAAATACAGCCTGGCGAGGTTGAAGTGCACAATGCTGTTGCGTTCTTTTTCCTCCAGGTTGTCCTGGTGTTTTTCGATAAACTGCTCGGCCCAGTCAAACTCGCCAATTTTGATGGCGAAGGCCACCGCGTTGCCAAACATGTAGCGCGTCATTTTATTGTTTTCGAGCAACAAGCCGTACTGGCTGCCAATGCGGTAAAAATTGAGCGCCCGGCGACAAAAATCGAGGTTGCCCTGATTCACCTTCGCGGCGCAGTAGTTCAGGGCTGCCTGAAAAAGCGGACGCATTTCAGAATGTTCGAACTGGCCCACCGCCTCTTCTTGAATGAGCAACTCAAATCGGTCAAAATATTGCTCTTCTGTCGGATTTTTGATGGCCATGTACGCATAATACTGAGCGGCCACGCCTGGTTCGCGAACCAAATCGCCCTCCAGCACAAAGGGCAGGATGTGTTCCAGCAGGGGCTGGTGGTACTCCACTTTCTGGAAAACCCTTTTGTGCGCCAGCATGGAGTTGGCCGTGCGCAGCTTTTCACTCACGTACCAATAGTCGAGCGCCTCGTCCGTTTCCTGAAGGTTTACCGGCGCATTTTGGTTGGTCACCACTTTATGTTCGTAATCCTCCTTCTCCAGAAAAAACTTGTTCAACAAATAACTGCCGTTTCGCAAGGGTTGCGACTGGAGGCTTTCCTGCCCCAGGCGCTGCACTTGCCGATAAGCCTTGTCTAATTTTCGCTGCCGGTACACGCGCGCCAACACCATATTCACTTGCACCTTGTCGGCTGTCAATTCTGTAAACACCAGATACTCTTCCACTACTTTCAATAAAAAAAACATCGCTTGCCGCATGCGCGCATCATCGTATGGTTCTTTGGGAAAAACGGCCTTCCAGGCAACTTCCCGTTCGGGAAAAGGCTGGCCGTTGATCACATAGCGGCACAGAAAGTCGAACAACAGTTGGGTATCCTCCCGTTGATTATGGGCCGGAGACTTCAACCACTTGCCTACAGCGCGCATTTCTTTGCGATCCAACGAGCGCAGTATGTCCGCCAACACGCTTTTTTCCATAGTACCTTTTGGTTAATGACTCAACAAATGTGCCATTTTTATGCAAAATCACACAACTGCTTTTTTTTCTATAAAAAAGAATATCAA
>JBMOHO010000222.1:0-6809 GCA_049317805.1 Saprospiraceae bacterium | reverse complement strand
GAAATCCGAATGGCGTCCAAATACGGTAAACGCCGGCCTGTTTGATCCAGTTCAACATATCGCGGATTTTTCAACAACACCATCGCATGGTTTTCTGCCCAAATTTTCAGGAAAAAAGGGCCAGTACCAACGGGATGTCTCCTGAAATCGCGTCCGTAGTAATCGAGTGCTTCGTGGGGAACCACAAAGGCGTAAGGCATGGTCAGTATCTGGAGCATAGGCGGAAAAGGCCGCAACAGCCGCAACACAAACACAGAGTCGTTTTCGGCCATAAAAGGCTGAACAGTGTCGACGCGGCCCTTGAAAATCCAGCTTCCGGGTTTGGGCCATTGGTCGTCCAGGAGTCGGTTGAAGCTGTACACCACGTCGGCGGCTGTCATGCGGCGGCCCTGGCCGCCAGGAAAACAAGGGTTATCGTGAAAAAAAACATCGGTGCGCAACTCAAAGCGGTACGTTTGGCCGTCGGGACTCAAGGTCCAGGTTTTGGCAAGGCCGGGTTGCAGGCGCAGGCTGTCGTCAAGTTGCACCAGTCCGTCAAACAGCGCGTCTACCGCCCAAATGTTGTTTTGGGTTTTGGCAAAAGCCGGATCGAGGGAGGTGACCGGATTATGCTGGTTGTAGCGAAACACGGTGCGGGTGTCGGGTTCCGTATCCGCGTGGCAAGCGATCAAGTGTAGGCCAATAATCAGGAGTGCGATCCGCATCATAACAACAAACAGGTGGTAAAACAGCGCCACAGAGGTACGCATAGTTTCATTAAGTTGGTTTTAAAAAAGGATAATCGGCATGTAAAAATTTGTTTATCAGACATTTATCAGCCAACCAACATGAAGCTGTTAATAACCTGTGGAAAACGGGGGGAAAACTTAATCGTGCCTAAACCCGTGTGCATATAGGAAGGAGACTATCTTTGCACGTTCCTAAGTATATTTCACGAACCCATAACCTCGGTGCATGAACCTTACCTACCTTGGTCATGCCTGCTTTTTGGTGGAAGCCGGCGGCAAGCGCATTCTTTTTGATCCGTTCATTACCGGAAACCCTCTGGCAGCGCACATCAACGTGTCGTCTTTGCGTTGCGATTACATCCTGGTTTCCCACGGGCACAACGACCATGTGGGCGACCTGGAGGCCATTGCGGCCAATAATCCGGACGTTGTGGTGGTCGCCATCGCCGAAATCAGCGGCTATTACGGTCAGAAAGGACTAAACACCCACCCCATGAACAAGGGCGGCTGGTGGACTTTCGATTTTGGGCGCGTCAAAATGGTGCATGCCGTGCACAGCAGCAGCCTGCCCGATGGCAGTTACGGGGGCGAACCGGCCGGTTTTGTACTGGATACGCCGGATGGTGTCCTGTATTTTGCAGGAGATACCGCACTCACGATGGACATGCAGCTGATTCCCATGACTTGTCCGCCGCTCACTGCCGCCATTTTGCCCATCGGCTCCAATTTTACCATGGATTACCATGATGCGCGCATTGCGGCAGACCTTTTGCAGTGCAAACGCATTATTGGTTGCCATTACGATACCTTCGGGTACATCAAAATAGACCATCATGCGGCCATTGCGCATTTCGCCGATCATAACCGCGTACTCATTTTACCCACCGTCGGCGAACCCTTTTCGCTGAGCTAAAACCGATCTGCATCATGAAGAACCTTGCAAATATGGGCAAAATCATTGCCATTGCCAACCAAAAAGGCGGCGTAGGCAAAACCACCACCGCCATCAACCTGGCTGCTTCGCTGGCCATCCTTGAAAAAAAGGTGCTCATCATTGACTCCGACCCTCAGGCCAACGCGTCCTCGGGTGTGGGCGTGGTCACCGACGAAAATACGGTAGGTCTGTACGACTGTCTGGTATCGGGCATCGACCCCAAAACAGCCATCGTACCCACTGAAACACCAAACCTCTTCCTGCTGCCCTCCAGCATCAATCTGGTGGGTGCTGAGCTCGAACTGGTGAACCGCACCAAACGCGAGTACATCCTGCGCGAGATCATCACCAAGCTGAAAAACGATTACGATTTCATTTTCATCGACTGCCTGCCCTCGCTGGGCCTCATCACCGTCAATGCCCTGGTGGCCGCCGATACCGTGCTGATCCCGGTGCAATGCGAGATGTTTTCTTTTGAGGGACTTTCCAAGCTCAAAAACACCATTGCGCTGGTGAAAAAAGGCTACAACCCCGAGCTGCAAGTGGAAGGACTCGTCATTTCCATGTACGACAGCCGCCTGCGCCTCGCCAACGCCATTGTGGAGGAAGTGCGCAACAGCAGCAGCGACTACGTGTTTGAAACCATCATCCACCGCAACAGCCGCGTGGCCGAAGCGCCCATGCAGCACCTTCCTGTGGCATTGTACGATGTGAGCAGCAAAGGCGCCACAAACTTTTTTAACCTCGCAGAAGAATTTCTGCGCCGGAACTAGACAATATGTCCAAAAGAGTAAACAATCCGGAGTTCGGCAAAGGCATACGAGCCTTGTTGGCCAACCCTACAGAACTGGAGCAAGCTGTTCAGGAGAATCCGGAACAGGTGGTGCGTGAATTCACGGGCAATGTGGCCATGCTGCCTTTAGAGCAAATTGAAACCAACCCGTTTCAGCCCCGTACCGAATTTGACCAGGCCGCACTTGATGAGTTGGCCGCCAGCATCAAGGTGCACGGACTCATTCAGCCGGTGACCGTTCGTCGGTTGCACGACCGGGCCTACCAGCTCATTTCCGGCGAACGCCGTTTTCGCGCCAGCCAGATGGCCGGCATCCTTGAAATACCTGCGTACATTCGTTTGGCCGACGACCAGCAGATGCTCGAGATGGCCCTCATCGAGAACATCCAGCGCGAGGATCTGAACGCCGTCGAAATCGCCATTTCCTACCAGCGCCTCATCGATGAGTGCGCCCTCACACACGAAAGCCTGTCCGAACGTGTGGGCAAACAGCGCAGCACCATCACCAACTACCTGCGCCTGCTCAAGCTGCCGCCCGAGATTCAGCGCGCCCTCAAAGAACGCAAACTCAGCATGGGCCACGCCCGCGCCTTGGCCGGGGTAGATAACATCGCGCTCCAACTCTCGCTGTTCAAGCAAATAGTCGAGCAAGACCTCTCCGTGCGCGCCGTGGAAGAACTCATCAGCCGCTACCAGGGCGGCAACCGCAGCGACCAGAAGCCCAACCGCGCCGAACGCCTGCCCGATCACCTGCGGCAAATTCAGGATCAGTTCAGCGCTTTTTTTGGTGCCAAAGTGGAGCTTAAACGCAATCCCAAAGGAAAAGGCCAGGTGGTGGTCAACTTTGAAAACGACTCTGAACTGAACCGGTTGATTGATTTGTTGGAGAAGGGGTGAGGGTTAGGAATAGCGCTTGATTCCCTATGCCTGAAAAAATCCAAGCCATGCACCCCTTAGCCAACAAAGACTGGCTCCTTAAAATGACCGAACTCCCCTAAACTCCTAAACTCCTCAACCCCTAAACTCCTAAACTCCTCCCCTCCTAAACTCCACCACCACCTCCTGCGCCCGTCCGCCGTTCACCTGCTCGGGCAGGGGCAGCATTTCCGTCAGCACTATGGCTGATTCCGGGCGCTGAAGCAGGCGACGGCGATACTGTTCCACCAGCATGGGGCTATCCAAATCCAAATATTGCGGCTTTTCCCGGTCAAACTGGCAAAACAAACGGGTTGGCAAACCCAAATCGGCAGCCAGCTTGTGCAAAAAGCGAAAAAATACATAACCTGTTGACAAAGGCCACGAAGCCCGTACAGCCGGAGCAGCAACCCAGGAGGCCCTGCGCAAGACCAGATCGCCTTGAGCAACCCGAGGCGACAAAACCCATCCGCCGACATTGATCGTCGAATGCCCGGTAGGCCAACATGCCGCCACCGAGACATACGGCGTACCGAGACGCCACAGCAGGCGCTGCATATACGGACGCGAGCGGACGTCCTCCAGCCCAAGGTCGTTGAACCGAATCGGCGCGCTGCCTGCCTGTTCGCACAACAGCAATTCATTGCCCTGGCGCTCCACGTGCAGGTCTTCCAAACGTACTATTCGACCTCCCGGCAAATGCGCTGTCCGGCCCTCAGGTACGATCAACTGGTTTCGGCACAGCGCAGGTTGCAAATTGGCGTTGCTCCATCCCTGCCAGGGAAAAGCAAAGGCTTCCGGATCTTGCCACTGCACTAAGGCTTCCTGCACCCGGCTGTCAAACAGGTGCAACCACCGCGCCATGAGTTTGCCGCCGCCGGGAAACAGCCCGTTGACCACTGCTTTCCATCGACCGTCTTCCCAATAGGGTTGCAAAATAGCCCCCATTGAGCCCGTCCAAGGAGGAATTGCCTGCGGGCTCACCGGCAAGGCTGGCGGGTTTGTTTGCAGGCGCTGATAAAATGCATTCAGGGACAGGCATTCGCCGGGCGTGAGGACACCCAGCAGGCGCGCCCGGTCAGGCGGTAGCCATACAGCCTCCCGGGCCAGCCACAGGCGCTGAAGTTGTTCGGTCAGCGCCTGCAATGCAGCCATTGGAACATGCGCATGCTGCGACGCATCGACGTCTTCGTACGACACCGTTTCCGGTGAAACCACCCCGGCGTCGACGCCAAGATCGGTCAATACTGAACGGACGTAGTCACCCAACTCCCGTTGGGTATTCATGGCCTCCTGCACCGGCTGATAGGCCAGCACCCTGCCCACATTGCGCCAATGCTGCAAAAGGGCCGCCACAGCCGTAATGGCCGGATCGGCCGGGAAAAAGCCTAATTTTTGGTACAACTGGCCCGCCCAGGAAGCCGACAGTCCTTGTTCAGGCAGCACCCATTGCAAGAACCCCGCTTCCAACAGTTGGCGCAAAAAAGTTTCAATGTTTTCCGGCGCATCGTCTATGTCGCGTACCATGCCCGACAGCAATTCCATAAAAGGCATCGGGCCTGCGCCGTTGGGCAACAGCTCGAGCACCAGCTCCAGGGCAGGTTGCAGGGGCGCCGTTTGGCGGCTTTCGTGCCCCCCGTAGTAGGTCAACCAGCCGAAACCCGTGGCGGTGGTTTCTACGGCACCGCGTTGCACCAGCAGGTGTTGGTAAAAAGCGGGTACGCAGAGGAGCCCTTTGTACAGCAGGGGCAAAAAAGCCACATTGGGCGTTACGGCATTTTTATCAAAAAAATCGGGCAGCGGTTCGTCTTCAGCGTCAATGTGCTGACACGAGACGGTGGTCAGGCGGCTGAAGGGCGAGGTTTTGGCGGCAGCCCGACTGAGGTATCGCAAGGCCGCGAACAGGGTTTTGCGCTGCTTCTTGTTCCATCCACCGGGTGGCACACTGTCCGGCAGATCGAGTATGCTGTTCAGCAAATCATGGCTTGCAAACAACAGCGCGCGCTGCAGCGTGGCCTCATTGGCTTGTTGGCGTACGAGGTCAAAACTCCGGCGCAGCGCGTCTTGCCACTCCGATTCCTGTTGCAATCCGGAAAAACGCCATTGTTCCAATTGGGCAAAAGGCAGTCCGGCAGTACGGGTGATGATGTACGGGAATCGGATGTTGTGGTCCAATGCGATGCTTCAAAGTGGGTTTTAAAACTACTTGGCAAAACTCAGGCCGTCGTTCAATACCCCTTGTGCCCGGTCGCGTACCCGCTTGTCGTTGGCCGGGTTGTTGGCAATGTCCTGACAAACAATCCGTTCATCAATGCGGGGCAACGACGCGGCGTCGCGCAGGCCTTGTTGAGCGGCTACCCGGCTGCAGGATTCCGACATGATTTTGGCCATGCCACCCACCCCTCGGCTCACCGCAATGGCAATGACGGCGGTCACCAGGCCCTCTGTGAGGATGAAATTGCCCAAAGGCAACTGCAAACCATTGACATCAATGGCCCGCTTCAGTGAAGGTTGCACATACAATGCGTTGGCCTGGCGCAGCTGTTCCAGCACCAAAGAAGGCTCAAAGCCCGCCTGGATGAACGGCCCACACAGGCGAACGTCTTTTTGAATGTATAGCCAGGCCTGATCGTTCGTCAGTTTTCTGCCGTTTTCATCCAGCACCGTCACGGTATTGCCTTCGCAGCCTATACCCGCCCGACCGAATGTTTTTTCAAAAGCGCTGCCGGCATTGGTGCGCATGCTGGAGAGCAGGTTGTTCAGGCTGGCACCAAACTCCTGTTTGCCCACAAACTGAATGCACCCGTAGGAAAACACGGCCTTGTCGTACCCGTTGATGGCGTCGTACTTGCCTTCATGCGACGATACATATTGCAACGACTTTGCGTGTGTCAGGCTCAAACCAATAGACGCTATGCTGTTCACATCCAACTGGATATTCGATTGTCCCCCGTACATCACCCCGTTGGGATACACCATGTGGGCCGAGTTGGAGTTGTTGTCGCGCATTTGCGCCACTACCGTTTGGCCGTTCAGCAAGCGTACAGTCAGTTTATAGCGGTTGCAGTTGGCGGCATTGTCACGCGTGGTTTCGAGCTTGAATTCCTGGCGCGCTACCATGTGCGATCCGCTTCCGGTGGGCGGTGGCGGTGGTGTGCCAGGATTAACAGGTGGAGGCGGTTGTGGAGGCGGCGTCGGATTGGTTCCGCCACCGGTACCTGGAATCAACAACACTTGCCCGACGCTTAGGGCCGGTGAAGTCATGTCGTTGGCCTGCAATATGGCCTCCGGGCTTACGCCGAATTTTTGCCCGATCCGATACAGCGAATCGCCAGGCTGTACCGTGTATTCCGTTGAACCGGAGCCGGAAGGCGGTGTAGTGCCGATGGGCGGGCGGGGGGGTTGAACCACGGGTGGTGGTGGTGGCGGCGTGGTAGAG